>JACZRJ010000085.1 GCA_022574795.1 Patescibacteria group bacterium
GTGATCCTTCCATAATCTCTTCATTCTTCTCCACCTTTCCATTCCTACTCCAAAAGGCTTCTTTAACTCTATATAGTGGATACCATGTCCCTTCCGTGTCATGGGGTTGTTCAGCAGACCCTAAATATTAATTCGATTTTTTCTGATAAGGTACTTTATCCGAACTTCTATATTTGTTCTTATTACTCCTGAGAAAAATAATAATCATTATTGCAGCTGCCACCATGCTTGTCATAGCAATGACAACTGCTGCCCTGCTGTTAAAAATTTTCACTGGCAGTCCGTCGCCAGATGGCAAAACTAGTTCATTGCCATATAACTTATCCAAGCTACAACCGGCAGGAGGAACAGCCACCTGGACATTTGACGGAACCACCTGGCAACCACCGGCCAATCCGCCGTCTTGTCCCGAACCACTGACACTACAACCTCCGGTAGCGGTTAGTCTGGCCACATCTATCTTGTACCCGGGACAAATGAGAGGCGGGGCCTTCAACCCTCACGGAGGTTTTCGATTCGATGGGCTCGCCTACGATCAAATAACCGTGCGGGTACCAGCCGATGGACTCATCGTGCGAGGCAGCCGATACCTCAGCTCCGGGGAAATACAATACCTGTTCGACATCATTACTCCTTGTGGAATCATGCACCGATTTGATCACCTTGCCATCCTAAGCCCACAGTTTGCGAGACTGGCCGAACAATTACCCTCACCAGTTGCTGACGACTCACGCACGACGGATTTCACACCACCAGTCCCGGTCACGGCCGGCCAGGTGATCGGTACCGCTGTCGGCTCGCAGAAAACCAACAACGTTTTTCTCGATTGGGGCGTTTATGATCTGCGAGCGATAAACGCGGCTGCACAAGACCCAACCTGGAAATCACAGTATAACCCAGAACAGGCCTCGTACGCCGTCTGTTGGCTAGATCTTTTATCGCCAGCAGACTCTGCAATTGTCAAAAACCTACCGCCAGGCGATATGATCAGCGGTCGTCAAAGCGACTATTGCAAATAAAGATCAAGCATCCGATGTTTGAATGACCTTATTTCTCAACTTTCACGTGTCGAAGTTCGCCACCTGGGTTAAGAACCAAAAATGAGACACCAGGCCGGAATATTCTAGGGTTTTAGGAGGTGTTTGGGACGGTGTTTAGCCTGTTCGCCGTAGCCTTGTGCGCTGCGCCCAGCGTAGCCTTGGCGAAGTTGGGAAGGCTGGGAACCGAAAATGAGACACTTCAAGACACTATAAAAGGTGAGTTTTATGTCTCATTTCGAAATTAACCGAACTGAACCCGCCCAGCTTAAGTAAGCTTTGGGCTGGACTACAAAAAAGATTACGGCAATGCTCGAACCAGTATTAGGGAATATGAGAAGGAGATTTGGACACAATACGACCCAACCACATCTACCAAGGAGGCTGCGTAAATGATATAAGATTCAGCTTTTGCAATCCCATAAAACCCGTGCCAATACTTCCCGGTACTTTTATTTAATTTTCTACCAGCGCCATGATTGTGTTGCTCGGACATTGACAGGTTTTCTACAAAGCATGGCTGATACCTTAATTCTGACACCTGAACATAACACACCGCCTCCATTCTGTTACGCTAAGAAGATGCAATCCATACTTCCTTTCTTTATCGTGTTGCTCGTCGGAATTGTCTCTTCCGCCCTCGTACGCAAGCTGCATGTGCCATGGGTAATCGCCCTCATCATCGGCGGTATTGCCATTGGGCCATTCGGGGCCGACCTCCTTGAGCCAAGCGAAACGCTTAGCTTCTTCAGTGAACTTGGATTAATTTTTCTTATGTTCATTGCCGGCTTGAGCGTCCGCCTCTCATTCATAAAGCAATCAGGAAAAAGAATTTTCACCATCGTCCTCGTCAATGGAGTAACACCATTCATTGTCGGTTTCGCCATCGCCTTCTTGTTCGGATATACAATCGTACCATCACTCATGATTGGTATTATTTTCATCTCTTCCTCAATTGCAATAGTTACCCCAGCTCTCGATGCTCGCGGACTGTTGGGCTCTAGGCTTGGAAACACAATAGTCGGCACCGTTGTTATTGAGGATATCGCTAGCCTGATCGGCCTTTCACTCCTGCTCCAAATTTTGCAGCCAAATACTTCGCTTCCGTTACCGCTCTTTTATCCTCTCCTCATCGCTATCCTCTTCGCCATGCGTTGGCTCATTCCGCGCATCCGCCTCCTTGCCGGCCGCCATACTTCTGTGGAAAAAGAACTTTTCCATCAAGACGTTCGCATTATCTTCGGCATCCTAATCGGAGTTGTCGCACTATTCGAGTTACTCGGCCTACATAGCATCATCGCCGGGTTCTTTGCCGGCTTTATTCTATCTGAAAGCATCCGCAGTCAACGCCTACTCGATCACATCCACGCCATCAGCTACGGAATTTTTATTCCGGTATTTTTCGTCCTCGTGGGCGCTCAAACAGACATAGGCGCATTGCTTGCGTTCCGCCAGACCGGCCTACTTATCACCTCCATTGTGCTAGGATCAATAATTATAAAATTCTCCAGCGGGTGGATAGGAGCCCGCTTGGCTGGGTTTAAAAACACAGAAAGCGCTTTCATTGGCGCCTCAACAATCCCTCAGCTCTCCACTTCACTTGCCGTCGCCGTCATTGGTCTCGAGCTAGGTGTTATTGAGCCAGAGCTAATGGCCGCCATCGTTGTACTTACAATCGTTACAACCTTCACCGCACCAATCCTCACCCGTATCATTGGCCGGAATATTCACATCAGAAAAGATAAATAAGGGCAGCCAAGTACGATTAATCTTTCCCTGGGCAGTGAGCTCTTTACCAAGCGAAGTGACAACCCTCCCCGATTTTAATTCACAGACTGACGAGAACGTCTGCAACCACGACCCCAGAGGTAAACCACCTTTGGGACAATTATTTACCTAGCTTTGTAACTTTCCAAGCTCCCCATCAAGGACGATTATCGAACTTTAGACTGGCAGGAAATCTATCCGCAGCCGACGGTGGCGCTCCAACAGATGCGGACACTGCTGACACCAGTCATGGCATAAGAAAAGACCCCGGTTGGCGTATAGCCTTCCGGGGTTGGTGGCTGCTGCTTCTTAAGTATCACCACAGGGGCTGTATCGGCAAAGAGGATACAAACCAATCGCCGAGAGCAAAATTATCATCTGGCTTCTGGTTTGCCCATTTGCCGTCAGGTCCAACCCACTTCACTTTCTGAGCACCCTTTCCTCCCTTGTCATACCCAAAAGAAAGATGGGATAATTTCCCATTGCAGCTAGGACAACGCCATTCAGCGTCAAGTGCGTCAGCGGGGAGATCCTTCAGCGTCAGCAGTACCTGACAGTGCTCACAGCGACCTAGACTCTCCAATACAACCGTTTGCTGAGACATATGGTCCTCCCCCCTTTCATTTCAGGATTTCGATCTCGTCACCAGCACACAATGCACCAGTGTCGCTGTAGACGAATTTTAACTAGACAAGGAACAACCCTGAAGGATAGCAAGGCTTATGACCATGTTCAACCTGGCTCGCGGGGCTGAGTAAACGAAACACTACGCTCAGTGCTGAAGCCGCAGCGGAAACACTACGCTCAGTGCTGAAGCCGCAGCGGAAACACTACGCTCAGTGCTGAAGCCGCAGCGGAAACACTACGCTCAGTGCTGAAGCCGCAGC
>JACZRJ010000086.1 GCA_022574795.1 Patescibacteria group bacterium
GCGGAGCATTCCTGAATGTCTGTATGAGTCGGCTGTTCGTAGCGCAGCGACGAATTTTGCTGAGCCGCAACTAAGCCGCAGCTGAGTCGCAACGAAACCCTGCGGTTAGGGCGCAAACCCTGTCTCAACAGGGCGCAAACCCCGTCTCAACGGGGAGGAATGATTAACCCCGCGCCGAAAGGTGCGGAGTAACAGCTACCGTAGCGACTACAAAACCCCGCGTCCGCGAAAACGCCAGAAGATGCCGGCCAGCAGCACGACTAATATTGACAAGACACCCCAAAAGAAAATGGAATCGACCCTGGTCGAATCCTCAGCAAACGGCTGAAACGGGGTCACGAAGATCCAAGCCGGTATAGTAATAATTGAATAATAACTCAGGACCCTAAGCAGCTGATTTTCTTTGTGTTGCAACAAGCTATCATTGGTGTCTCTCAGCTCTGAAGTGGACTCCAGCAGACCCTCTAACACTTCCCATAACTTATGTACCTGCCCATGCAATCGCGCAAAGTGTCCGCGCGCTTCCGCTGTCAGCAAAGCGTGGTCTGGCACTTTCGTGAACAGTGATAGCTGTGGTCTAATAATTGAGCGAAAGTCGAGCACATCACGCATCAGAACGGAAATTTCCTCCACCATCTTTCGCTCATTACCATGAAAGATGGCATCCTCGGCAATGGCCACGTGTTTGGTTAACCGATCAAGCTTACGCAAGCTAGCCGCGTGGAGCGCATCAATCAAATGCAGCGCTAAGCTCAGGGGCCCCTCAGCAAAATACTCATCTCGCCGCTCTTTGTTGTCGGTGAAATCCTGCCAGAGTCGCCGCAGAGCTGGCAGGGGCTGATAGTGAACTGTTGTTAAATCATGCTCTTGGACAATGAAATACAGTGGCACAGAAGTTGTTACTCTCGTTTGCTTGTCGAAGGCGGGCACCGACACCAAAATCATCAGGTAGCCACTCTGACTACTAAGGTCAGGACGGTGATGCTCTTGAGCAATGAACTCAGCATCCAGCGGAGACAATTGTGCCGCTCGAACCACTGCGGCCAACTCTTCAGCAGCAGGCTCCGCCACATCTGACCAGGTAACACCATTTGTTGAGGAAAGCGTTTCGCGCATGTACAATTTAGTATATAGTATACCATTTTGCATGACTAAGCTTCGCGCCAGCTATCTAGTGCTACCAGTTCTCCTTCTCGGTGGCCTGCAAATCCCCGGTTGCAATCGGGAGGCAGTAACAGTCACGCCTCCACCACCTCCTGGCGGTGTCTATCTTTCTGATAGCGCCGGCGCTCTCTATGATCAATCAGTACAGCGCGATGACGAGCCGGGGAAGAATATTTCATTTCCTATGTGGCGTGCTCATCAACCCGTCCACCGTCCCCAGACAATCTATCTGGCCGCGGGCAATCGCGATATTACTGTCAGTCATAATTTTGGACAGAGCTGGGAAATTATTGATACCCCACTGGCCACGATCTCTAGCATAATTGAATTGACCAATGGCGTATTAGTAGCCTCCGGGCGTGATGTTAACCGTCAGGGGTTCATTATTCGCTCTGGCGACGACGGCAAAAGCTGGGAGGAGGTTTTGACTGTGCCGCAACCAATCCAGCCCAAAAAAAGGCGATTAGACATTATCAAAGTACCTGGTAGTAATCAAACTAGCGATCTAGGAGTTCCTTTAGTAACCGTCACCCTGGTCGCCGATCCGCTAGATGGCAACCGAGTCTACGCCGGTACAAACTTGGGTAATATTCTGGTTAGCGATCAGTCAGCCAAGACCTGGACTACCATCCGCACACTCGAAAAGAGTGACACAGCAATCGGCATTCGCGAGATCATCCCCTCGCCACATCGCTCCGGTGAACTTATTATCAGAAAGAGTGATTATCAACTACTGAGAGTTACTAATGAAGGAGTAAAACCGGTTACCGTTAAGGCCGCCGAAGTTCTACTCCAGGGCGAGGCCGAACCGGGAAAGGCTAGCGGAATATGGCAAGTACGCTACATCGATCAGTTTCCCAAAACCCTGCTCGTCTCGCTCAGGAACGGTGCAGCAATCTCTCGAGATGGCGGTTTGAGCTGGACCCGACTTCCCCTGCCGGTAGACGTTGGCCGCCGCTTTAATTTTATCTCGGTTGCCGTTAGCCCTGTTAACCCAGATCGCATGTTTGTGGCGGTCAACGATGTGATCTATCGGTCTGAAGATGGCGGAAAGTCTTGGCATACCCTCGCGCTTGAGATCGGGACTAACGTGGTCATTGATATTCTGTTTGACCCGGATAATCCTGCTAAAATGCTTCTCATAACCACGACCATTCCTATCGCCAACGTCCTCTAACGACTAATTATTGACAAAGGGTAGAATATTCGTACTATGTAATTAGCACTCTTAACACGAGAGTGCTAATATGTAACTCAATGAAACAGCGAACCCATGCAATATTGATCGCCCTGATTGATCGGTATGTTAAAACAGCCCGACCAGTTGGTAGTGCCGCCTTGAGCCAAGCGGCTCAGTTGCGGCTCAGCCCTAACCGCAGGGTTTCGCTGCAGCTCAGCCCAGCAACTATTCGCGCCGTCCTGCAGGATTTAGAAAGCGATGGCTATATCTGGCAACCCCATACCTCGGCTGGCCGAATTCCAACTGACCAAGGCTATCGATACTACGTTGATCATATACGTAGCCGTCTCCTCGGCGACAGCGAATTGGCCGCCATGAAGCAGGAGCTAGCAGAATTACGTCAGCGCTATACTCATTTGGCTCAGGCCACAGTCCGCTTACTCTCAACCATGTCGCATACCGTAGCTATTTCAGGTTCTTCTAGGGGAAACCAAAACAGTCAAATTGCCGGGCTGCCTGAGTTGTTTCGCCAATTAGACGACGGTACTGTGGAGACCGTCCGGGAGATTTCTGACATTGTTGAGCAATTGGATGAGGCCTTACCGGAGCTAGACGAGAAAGCCGACGGAGGACCAACCGTGTTTATCGGTCATAACAACGATTGCAGGTTTCGACCTGTCGGTTCGTGACCAAGTCCACTGTTGGATCTTGAACTTCTTTCCATCCCCAATCTTCTCAGAGATATCTTTTCTTTCGCTTCCAAATACATCAGCAACTTCCTGATATGAGTATTAGCAAGAGGATACTCCTTTTCAAGGCACTCTTCAAGCAATGATTCAACCTTAATAAGCCTTTGACTAAAGTCTTCTAGTAACTGGTTTGAGTACTTAATAAGATTCTTGGATTGGTCCCCGAGCTTTAGCTCAGCTTGGCTTTGCTTTTGCTTTAATGTTTCGCTAAAACGCAAAATTGGAAAGCCACTACTATCTTCATAACCGTGCTTAATCATGATATCTCTCATTTTTTCGAAACCCAGTTTGTGTTTTGAGATAAAAACTAGGAAGTGGCTCTCTCTTCTCATTTTGTCAAATTCGACACAGTATTTTATAACTCGATAGTTGTTCTTCTTTCTAAGTATATGTTCGATTTCGGTCAAAATAATTTCAGAAAGCGGAAGTGATGTTGTCTTATTCTTAATACTGTTTATGAGACGCTCGAAGCCTAAATCACCGAGAAATTTTCTATTGCTTTCTTCTTTATTTGGTTCTCTTAAATTCCTGATCAATCCCGAGATGCTCAGATAAAACAAAC
>JACZRJ010000087.1 GCA_022574795.1 Patescibacteria group bacterium
CAAGTATTGTTACTGGGCATAGACTATAGGTAATCAAGTCATCAAGATAAGAACATGTCAATTATAACAGCTGCCACCGCTAGCGCAGGCCTAGTCCTGCTAATTATTTCCACCTTGTCCCAGGTTGCCTTGTGGCAGCGAAAAGAATATCGCTGGGATCGGCTACTGGCGCCGCTAAACCAACCCCGGACCTGGCTACCAACATCAGGGCTAGTAGTACTTGCCACGCTGTTAACGCTAGCTCTGGTTACCTGGAGAGTTTTCGACCTCCCGGCTAATGCCCTCCTGGCCGCCTTGCCGATAACGAGCCTCACCCTATTCGGGGTACATCATGGTTTACGTCTTATTAAACGAGGACTCTTAAGACCCTCCGCCACGGCGCGCGCCTCCCTGACCACAGTAGCAGCTTTGAGTATCAGCTTCGCGCTGGCCTACCTTTTACGGCAGGCCGACAATCCCCTAACCCTAACCATAGTAATCAGCCTTGCGCTGGTGCCAATTGTCGTAGCTGGTGCCGGGCAGGCCATCGGCGTCTTGGCTAACCTAAACAAGCAACAGCTCATTGCTCAAGCAACTACTAAGCGCAGAAGCTTAAGCCAGCTGACAGTTGTTGGTATCACCGGTAGCTATGGCAAGTCGTCAGTTAAGAATTTCCTTCGGCAAATTATGGAACAGGCTGGTTTACCGGTAGTCGCCACCGCGGATCATCGAAATTCTAATCTAGCAGTAGCGCAGGATCTTCAGCGCCAGCTTACCGCCAAGACACGCTACTATATCGTTGAGATGGGCGCCTATCGCCCTGGCGAAATAAAAAACATCGCCCAGCTGGTTAGCCCAACGGTGGGCGTCATCACTGCCATAGGCAATCAGCATCTCGCCCTCTTTGGTTCGCTGCCGGCCATCGCCAAGAGTAAGTGGGAGTTAATTGAAGCTCTACCAAAAGACGGCGTTGCCGTCTTGAATGCCGATGACGAAATTATTGTTAGGCGCTCCCAGCAACTGCCCCAACGGGTGATTTGGTACTCGACCAAGAACGTAGCCGATGTCTATGCTGATCAGATCACCAGTTCAGATTTTGAGATCAGTGCTGATTTCCATATCGGTGATACTCACGGGCGCATAACGCTACCACTACTTGGTCAAGGTATGCTCGAAGCTGCTCTGGCCGCAGCCGCTACCGCCCAGGCTCTGCAAGTGAACCCAAACAAAGTCAGGTCAGCCTTGGCTAAACTTCAAGGGATGCCACGAACAATGGAGCGCCTCAGCGGCCGGGCTGGTTCCACGATTATAGATGATAGCTACTCGGCTAATGAGCAGGGCGCGCTGACCGCAATAGCGCACCTAGCTACAATCAAATCCAGCTCCAAGAAAGTAGTAGTTTTAGAACCACTCATTGAGTTGGGCGATGCCGCCCCCGCCGTCCATCGCCGCCTGGGTCAGGCTTTGAAGGCAACCAAAGCGAATATTTTTCTAACCAAAAGATCACACTCAGCCGAGCTACTCGCCGGCTTGGGGCCAGCCCAGGCCGGCTCACTTGAAATAATTCCCGACGTTAAGCAACTGGCTAGCCGACTCAAAGCCCTGGCCGATACTAATACCGTCATCCTGCTAGAAGGACGAATACCTACACTGGTCCGGGCAGCGGTCATAAAAGAGGTAGAATAATCACCTACGTAGCCCATCAAGCATGTCACCAGTACTAATTTCCCTATCACCCAACACCGAAGCAGATGATCTGCGACAAGCCTGGCAAGTACTGCTCAAGCCTTGGCAGTGGCGCCAGGAAACGTTTGTTATTCACCTAGAGCAACTGCTTTCCCGATATTTTGATAATCGGCCGGTCGTCATGACCAGCTCAGGGCGAGCTGGTATCAAGGCCGCCTTGTCAGCTTTATCAATTGGCGAAGGCGATGAGGTAATTGTCCAAGCCTTTACCTGTATCTCGGTGCCCGCGGCGATCAACTGGGCTGGCGCCAAACCAAGATTTGCCGATATTGATCCGACCACCTACAATTTTGATATTTCTAGTCTTGCCAATAAAATTAATCTTCGAACCAAGGCTATTATTGTTCAGCACACCTTCGGTATTCCTGGTCCGCTCCAGCAAATACGCCAGCTCGCCGATAAGCATAACCTGGTTATCATCGAAGACTTGGCTCACTCCCTAGGCGCTACCTTAGACGGACAAAAACTCGGTACCTTCGGTGATATTGCCGTCCTGAGCTTTGGTCGTGATAAAGGTTTCTCCTCTGTCTTTGGTGGTGCCCTCGTCAGTAATAACCCCGACCTGATCAAGAAAATTAATCAACAACAAAACGCCCTGCCCTACCCACCTCGCTGGTGGGTAGCCCAGCAATTAATTCACCCCCTCCTGATCAGCCTAGCTAAGACCTGGTACTGGCGCGGTCACGTTGGCCAGGTCATTATTGTTAGTGCTCAAAAACTTGGCCTACTCAGCAAAGCGGTCCAACTCTCTGAGCGTCGAGCCAAGGAGCCCCAGCACACTGCCTGGCGCTATTCACCAGCCCTAGCCCGACTGTTGAATCTCCAGCTCAGTAAGATAGCTCGTTATACCAAACGCCGACAACACGCCGCGCAGCAATACCGTCAGACCCTAGGTATAACCACCAAGCAACTAGTCGATTCACCTGGGGCAAGTTGGCTTCGGTTTCCCCTGCGCGTGACTGATAAGACCAAGGTCTTAGCCAGCGCCAAGCAAGCCAAACTAGTACTCGGTGACTGGTATGACAGCCCCGTTACGCCCTGCGCGGGATTAACCACCTACGTTGGGTATCGTCTCGGTTCTTGCCCCGTAGCGGAGCAAGCCAGTCGTGAGACCATTAACCTGCCGACCTATCCCACCATCAGACCTGATCAGTTGCAGCAGGTCATCTCGTTCATTCGCAGCCAAGCCAGTTAAAGGCTTAAGCGCTCCTATGATCAAAGAAATTAGCCGTGAGTCTGACTGGAACAAGTTTGTGCTTGCCCAGCAGCCAAATACCTTTCTGCATTCGTGGGAGTGGGGAGAAGTTCAGCAGCACGACGGTCACGATATTCGCTATTTGGGTATCTTCGATGGTCAACAACAAACCGGGGCCGCACTTGTTATCACGCTCAAGGCTAGGCGCGGCCGACATTACCTTATTCCTCATGGGCCAATTGTCGTACATCCAGCTCAGTCCTTTGACCAGCTCAGTGAACTAGTCCAGTACTTGAGGACCACCGCCAAGCAAGATCGCGTGGTGGCGCTACGTATCGCTCCCCTGCTGCTGAGCAATGCCAAGAATCAATCGTATTTCGACCGCTTAGGCTTTCGTCAGGCCCCCTTGCACGTTCACGCCGAGCTCACCTGGGTCCGCGACATAAGTGGATCAGAGGCTGACCTGCTAGCCGACCTGCGCAAAACCACTCGTCATGCCATTACTAAAGCTCAGCGGGCAGGCGTTACCACGCACGTTTTAACCAGTAACGCTGCCCTCGATCGATTTATGCCGCTCTACAACGCCACTGGCCAACGTCACCAATTCACCACCTACTCTATAGAAGTAGCAGACTTGTTACATAAATACTATGAACGATATAGAGTGATAGGGGAAAAGGAAGATATT
>JACZRJ010000088.1 GCA_022574795.1 Patescibacteria group bacterium
GTACCTTTTCTCTCAGCTCGCGAGATGATCCTCGGATAGCCTATGTTGTTACTTATCGTAATATGGCTGGACGCGAGGTTCATTCACAGGCCACGGTGGTGCTGGCTGAGTACCAGGAGCGGGAGCCGGCAAAGGTAGTGGAGGTTAATGGACAGCCGTACGTTTGGATCTACGAGGTCCTTAATCCGGAACATTTCGAGCAGCACGTTGGGGAGATAGTCAGCGGGGTGGAAGTGGGTCAGACCGTACGCCCAGTGCAGGATGCTTGGCAAACCATTGATATCGGGTTTGCCACCTTCAGTAGTCGTCAGAACACAGCTACGGTGGTGCTTCATATTAGAGACACTGTTGAAGCAACTGAAGATCTTCGGACGGTAACGCTCAAGGCTTCAGAGCTAGTCGACAATGAGTGGCAACGATTTACGTTTGATCCCATTCCTGATTCAAGAGGCCGGGAATTTTATGTGGCCATCACCAGTCCGGAGGCAGTAGCTGGCCAGGCGGTCACGGTGCGCTTTAGTAACCATGATTTGAAGCCCGGAAAAATGCTGCTGTTACGACGTGAGCTGACGGCGGGAGAGCGCCGAGCTGATTTCTTCCGGTCAGGGGATATTGCTTATCGTTTATAGTTGGCGATGCCAGAGATGAGAGAGTCGAGAAGTCGTGAGTTGCTGTATGTAGCGATCGTCTTGGCCTTAGTTGGTATTTTGCTGATCGGTAGTAACCGTTGGTCTTGGTCGCGGCAGGAGGTTCAGTTATTTGATATTGGAGCGGCTCAATCGATGGTGGCGTTGCGAGCTGGGGAGACGCTGTCACAGACGTTTACCATTACCGAGGACGGTACCTATGCTGGAGTGAAAGTATTTGTCTGGCAAACACATCCGCTGAAGGAGCGATTGACTGTAACCGTGCGCGATGAGCAGGGCCAGGTGTTAGCCAGCGGGTCTGAGCTAGTCACAGCGCTTTCTGATCGTTATGAGCATACCGAGGTGTCGCTACCGGTCGGTCAGTTTGAGGCGCAGCGAGGTGATCGAGTGACCGTTGAGTTAGCGCTGTCGCATGGTGAGCAGGTGGGCTTGAGAGCAACCGCTCCAGTCGATGACAAGCCGGCTTTTTCCCTAGCGGTTAATGGCCAAGACCTGGGACAGGATGTGGCCATGGCTTTACTTAAGACTGCCCCGCTATCGTTTGGGGCCCAGCAGGGAATCGCGGCGGCGGCTATGTTGGTGCTGGGCTTACTACTACTACAATTTTTTCCAGTGGGGAGGTCGCGCTGGCTAGCGGCTGGAGTGTTATTGGTTCTGGTGACGCCTTTAGCACTCATGGGTTACTGGTACTCTGATGGTCCGCTGGGGATTGCGGATTGGGATTATTATTTCTCACTGCATCATCACTATCGCACTAGCATAGTTGATTATGGCGTGTTTCCCCTCTGGAACCCGTATACCTGTGGCGGAACTGCTGGCCTGGGGGATCCAGAATTTCCGGGTTTAACGCTAACGTTTTTAGTAGAACTATTATTTGGCATTGAAGCCGGGGTGCGGTTAGCGATTTGGTTGGCGGTGGCCGTTGGGGCCCTCGGCTTTTTGCTGTGGGCTAAGCGTCTGGCGATGTCTCCCCGGGCGGCGGTGTTGGTGGCAATGGTCGGGGCGCTGGGTAGTGTCAACTTGTTGGAAATAACCGAGGGACACGTCAACGTTTTTGCGGCGATGTGGATCCCGTGGATATTTTGGTCCTGGCTAGGGGTGTATCGGGGACGCACCCGTCCTTTGGTCTGCGGCTTTTTCTTGGCCCTGACCTTTTTACAAGGTGGTATTTATTTACTGATGTATACGGCCCTGGCGTTTTTGGTACTGCCTTGGTTGACCAGTAAGCCAAAGCTAGCGATTTGGATTACCATCAAGTCGAGTCTGTGGGCCGGTGGCCTGGCGGCAGTTAAGATAGTGCCAGTCTTGTTTTGGCTGAAGCAATTTCCTGATGATTCCTATGCTTCATCGACCTACACCTTAGCTAATTTGACTGACATTTTGTTTGGGCGATATTTGCATGGGGCGAATGTTTTGGTGAATCAGCAGTATGGTTGGCATGAATATGGAGCGTACATTGGCTATGCGGCATTTGCCTTGGCTCTGGTTGGCTTGGTTCACTGGCGTCGGCTGCGAGTCGTTCGGGCGCTAGTGGTGGCGACGGTGCTGGCGGTGCTGCTGTCCGCTACTGGACCAGCCCTGGAACCAATCTTCGATATTATGTGGTTCTTTCCGCGCTCCAATATTTCACGTCTGATATTGTTTGGTGTCATACCATTGGCTTTATTGGCCGGCTATGGTTTGGACAACTTTCAACGACGAATTGAGGGATTGAGTAACGGTAAGCAGGGGCGGTTTAACCTGAGTTGGTTGCTGACCAGTGTGGTGATAGGCATTGTTGCGGCTGAGTTATTTAGTCTGAGCTATCAAATTTCGGAGCAGGCCTTTGTATTGCCCCGGGTGATACCGGCGGTTGAGCAAGCCCCAGCACCGATTAGCTTTAGGCCAGAAAGGTTTGATCCAGCTGGTGATGGAGGCAGGACTAGCCGAACGTATGAGGCGGCACGTCAAGGCTGGGGAACCTTTGCCTATTGCTCAGTACTTGGTCCAGCACCAATGGTGAGTAACATTTATGATGAAATTGATAATGAATATCTTTCATTGTATGAAGGCAGAAACCTAGCGGGATCAGAAACTCAGGCCACAGTGATCAGTTGGAGTCCCAATCGGGTTGTAGTTCAGGTTGAGGCAGCCAAGGAGACCATCGTGGTTATTAATACTAACTACGCCCAGGGCTGGCGTGTCAATGGCCAGGCGGCGGTTAATCCAGGGGCACGAGTTGGCACTACCGTGCAACCGGGCAGACATCTCTTAGTCTTCTCGTACCATCCTCCTGGCCTACGTTTTGGCTTATTGATTACCCTGATAACAGTTAGTTGGATCAGCTGGCGGCAGCGAAGAGTTCTTAGCGGTTGGCTGCGTATCCTAGCTGGGCTGCCTGCGGCGGGGCGCAAGTAGCAGGACGCTGATTAGTAGAATAGTTGCTAGCGTTATCGCCAAGCCAAGCCGTGGTACGAGGGGCCGATAGCGCATGGTAATGGTGTGGTTGCCGGCAGGCACCGGTACGCCACGGAAGATAGTTTCGACGCGCTGGATGGCGACGGGTTGTCCGTCAACAAAAGACTGCCAGCCGGGATAGAAGGTGTCGCGGACAATTAGCAGTCCGCCGCGGGCCGCGGAAACAGGGAAAGAGATGCTGGTGGGCGTGGTTTGGCGGTAGGGCACCGGCGTGGTCGTGGTGCCTTCGACTAAAGAAGCACGAGGAGCCGGAGTAAGGGTATATAACAGGGCTTGCTCGGTTTGATAGCTAGTTTCTCTAGCCGGCTGTTCGCGGTCGGGATGAATTAGGAGTGCGCCAATATTACGGTCCTGGGCCAGTTTGATTAGGTCGGCCGAGTAGATGGCTTCGGGCCGCAGTGAGGAGGCGGCCTCGGTGAGTTGGGGAAGGTCAAGCGAAGCCGGCCACTCTACCCCGGCGATACCAAATTGGGTGTGCCGGAGGGGGGGCAAGAGCTCACGAG
>JACZRJ010000089.1 GCA_022574795.1 Patescibacteria group bacterium
GAGGATCCGGATCCACTGCTGACGATAAGGAATGACGACAAGACTAAAGGTACAGTGACTAACAAGGCTGACCGCAATCATGTGGGAAGAAAAAAGATAAATTGCGGCACGAAGTGTAGCGCCCGATATGCAGAGGGGTCGGAATTCAGCTTGTGGGCTCACGCAAAGACAGGCTTTAGTCCAGTGTGGAGAAGTATTAAAAATTGTCGAGCCTGTGCTGATAGTACGAACAAACAATGCGATTTCTTAATTTCACCTCAGCATGATGAGGTGACGTGCAAGGTCGAGTGGCAGGCTAAGCCCAGTCCCAGTCCCTAAATAAGCCCCAATCCGCGAGCAAAAAAGAGGGTGCTTAAATAACTATTCAAAATGAGGTTATTTTGGAGTTGAGGGTTAGCTAAAGAGAGCTGTTAACCACACAGTCCTGAACATAGTTGCGGTGGTTTCACGAAAGCCCAAATAATGGTGACTGAGGTTATTTATTACAGCGTTAATCGACTATAGTTATTAGATAACGTTTGTATAGAGCACAATGCGAAAGTTGGTCAAAATAGCTGCGGTATCAAGTGAAGGCCTGGCGGTCAGTATCATCGCCTTAGGTTGGTTGTGGTGGCAGCAAGCCATAGAATTGCCGGCGGTGGCCGTGCGGGGCCTGGGGCGCGTGGCCGGAGTGATGAGCGTTGAGGGTACCATGGACGTGCAGCTACCCGTGGCATTTCATAAGCAAGAACACTCCTTGTCCTGCGAGATAGCAACCTTGAAGATGGCGCTGGATAGTTACGACATTACCATTCCGGAAGACAGCCTCATTGCTCAGTTGCCCTTCGATCGCACGCCGAAGGGTGGCGGTGTTTGGGGTGACCCTAATGAGGGATTTGTAGGCAGTATTGATGGCAAGATGTTAGTCACGGGATACGGCGTTTATTGGGACCCTATTGCCAAAGTGGGGCAGCGTTACCGACGTACAGAGGTGCTGCGCAATTCGACGGCAGCCGAGGTGGCCGGGCACATCGCGGCAGGGCGACCGGTCATTGTTTGGGGATACTACGGTCGGTATAAACCGTATTCATGGACAGCGGCCAATGGCAAGGCAGTGCAAGCGGTTAATGGCGAGCACGTCCGGATCGTGACCGGCTTTAACGGGTCAGCTCAGGCCCCCACACAGTTTTCGTTGATTGATCCCATTTTCGGTCCAATCACCTGGTCGACCAACAAGTTTATGGAAAATTGGACATCGCTTGGTCGGCACGCCGTAGTGGTGTATCCGCACCCGCGTTGGGTTCGAGTGGTTGGCAGCAATAGAATTTGGGAAATTTCTAAGGATGGAACTACCCGGCAGGCCGTACTCTCGTGGGATGCTTTTGTGGCCCGGGGAGGATTTGATGAGGCAGTCCTTAGTATTGACAATGCTACTCTTTTAGAGTATAAACTCGGGGATGCTATTGCTTCCTAAAACTATTTGGGTAACTTCTTTCTTGGTAGTTGCCGTGGCTTTGCTGGCCTTTGCCTGGACGCAGCGAGTGACGATTAAGACGTTGGTCCAAGCGCAGCTTAATCAACAGGCCCTGCCGCCAGCCAAAGACTTTGCGGAGATCACCCAAAAGCAGCCGGGAACATTACCGCTGGGCGACGAGGTACCTGAGCTGCCGTCTCGGCAATTGGCGAACAATCAGATCGATGAGACAGAAGAGATTAATCTGGCGGTACCCTTTGCTCCCCAAGCACCACACGCTAACTGGGACCAGCCGTATCAAGATGCTTGCGAGGAAGCGACCATTATTATGGTGGAGCGATATTTACGAGGCGTGCCGCTTAGCCTGGATGACATGGATGCGGAAATTTTGAAGATGGTTTCCTGGCAAACTGAGCATTATGGTTTTTTTAAAGATTCCAACACAGCAGAGACGGTCCGGCTGGCTGAGGCTTTTTACCCGCACCTTACAGTGAGCGCTCACTATGAGGTGACGGCTGACGATATCGTGGCGGCGTTAGCCCAAGGCACGCCAGTGGTAGTGCTGGTCGATGGTCGTAAACTTGGCAACCCTTACTACACGCAGCCTGGTCCCGATAAACATACCTTGGTTATTAAGGGTATTGCCGACGGCAATTTTATTACTAACGACCCCGGAACGAGGCAGGGGGCCGACTTTGTGTATCCGATAGATACCGTGATGCAGGCCATGACCGATTATGATGGGCAGACTGCCGGGACGCACACCAAAAGCATGATTTTGATATCGACCCGTTCGTAAGACAACTGACTAGGCCTGGGCTACTGATTGGCCAAAGCGCTTGGCAGTGGTGCTAAACCAGAGTAAGGAGGCTAGTAGCACAACCTGTAGGGCGGTACCGGCGGCAAAACCAGCCGGGATGCCGATAACTCCAAAGCGCTGTGCGGCGAAGTACGCGCCAGAAACAGACACGGTAATAGTAATCAAGCTGATACTTACTGGAATGATGGTGTTGTGCAAAGCATAAAAGGCCCGAGCTAGAATATGGACTAAGCTTTCGGTTGGAATAGACAGGGTGTACACGCCGAGGGCGGCGGCGGTTAAGGCCACCGCTGTTTCATCAAACTGCCCCGTGCCAATCAAGAATGAAATAAGTGGTGTGCGCCAGATATAGATTAGGAGGGCAGCCGGTACCACTAAGAGCAGCGTGGTGAGACTGCCTCCGATCAGGCTACGTAGATATTGACGGCGGTTGTGGAGACTGACGCTCTGGGCCAGCAGCGGAAATAATGAAGTCGCCAAGGCGATACCAATTAGGCTAACGGGGAAGCTCTGAAAATTACGTGCCAGACTATAAATAGTTACGGCTCCTTCTTCCAGGGTGGAGGCAATGGCCACAAAGGCCCAGAGTTGAACTTGCACGGCCGAGAGACCAACTACCCTCGGCAGGATTAACTTGATGACCTTTCTGAAGGGGGGAGAGAAGGTCAACGACGGAATTATCTTTAGGTTGGACCGCTTGAGATCAATCAGCCGGGTGGCTAGATGTAAGAGTGCTCCCAGCACTGTCCCTATGGCTACGCCGTGAATACCTATAGTTGGTGCCAGCAGCCAGGCGCCGAGAATAATGCCCAGGTTATATAGAGCTGGCGATAAGCCATAAAAGAAAAATCGTTTACTAGACACCAACATGCCGCCTAGCAAGTTACTCACCATGAACAGTAGGGGGGAGAGCAACATGATGCGGGTGAGGTCAGCTAAGAGTTCTCGTTTGGCCAGGGAAAACCCAGGAGCAATGAAAGCAGTCAGACTTGGCGCTAGAAACCAGGCCACCAGTCCGACAGCAAACAGTAGTAGTAGGCCACCCACTAGTAAGGTGCCGGCCAGTTCAGCTGCCTGGCGATGTCGCCGCTTGGTGGTGAGATCAGTAAAAACTGGTATGAACGCTGCAGTTAAGGCGCCGGCCAAAAAAAGATTAAAGATGATGTCGGGGATAATAAAGGCAGCCTGATACGCGTCTAGTTGATCAGAAGCACCAAAGGTGCCGGCTAAGGTCCGGTCGCGCAGCAACCCCAGTAAGTAGCTTACGGCTGAGGTGCCGAGCAAGATGAGCGCCCCGCGTTCAAATGAGCG
>JACZRJ010000090.1 GCA_022574795.1 Patescibacteria group bacterium
GAGGAAAAAATTGAGTCTGCTTAATTCCAAAATAATTGTAATCTTTGATTAATTCCCTACCGCTGACTAAATCATTAATTATTACTTTCAAATAACTAAAAGCTTGAGGGGAAAACCATTCGCCACGCATCCAGTAAAATCTTAATGCTTTATGAATCTTTTCCTCAATGAGTTGAGCGGTTTCGCCGCATCCACAATCCACGGCAAACCTAAATTTTAGCTCGGTTGAATTTCCACATTGCATGCCCTTCAATCTTTCTGGAATATCTTCTGTATATCCAACCTTAATTGGACCATCAATATTCTCTGAAAAAACATAAATATATACTGACATCTTGGCCAAGGACCGCCAGCAACAACTATGAGTTACGTCGGACTTAAAACCTTAGCCGTCAAAGAAATCAAGCGATCACTCAAAACCCCGCTTCAGGTTTTTGGCGCTCCGGTGATCACCACTGCTTTATATTTTATGATCTTTGGCTACGCTGTCGGGAACAGAGTCGGACCAATCGGAGGTATTTCTTATCCGGAATTCATTATGCCAGGTCTGATTATGATGAATGTCTTAACGACCGCCTTTCAAAGCATCGCTTTTGGCATCATGTTCCCGCGCATTGTCGGTAAAACAATTAACGACATCTTGGTATCGCCAATGTCATACCTTGAGATTGCAGCGGGCTTCACAATTGCTTCAATTTTACGAAGCTTGATCGTTGGCCTACTAATATTTGCCACCGCGCTTTTCTTCGTGCCCCTTCACGTTGACCACCCGATATTCCTCATTATCTTTACCATACTTGTTGCTGCCACCTTCTCCTTCTTCGGCTTCATAATTGGCTTGTGGGCCAAATCTTTCGAGCAGCTATCAATATTCCCAACCTTCATAATTATGCCACTGAGCTTTCTTGGCGGAGTATTCTATTCGATTGAAATGCTCCCTCCCCTGGCCCAAACAATCTCAAAATATAACCCGGTCTTTTATATGGTCAACGGCATGCGCTATGGTGTTTACAGCGTCGCCGACGTTTCCCCCGTCTTTTCTTTCGGAATAGTTATAACCCTGGCCTTAATTTTTCTCGCGATAGTCTGGCAAATGCTACGAAGCGGATATAACTTAAAAACCTAAGCCGGTAAAGCTAATGCAAATGCCGCTCGGCCGCGGCCTGGGCGCGCTTACCAAGAACATGTTCCAGAACTTGGCTACCGAGTACTGCTAGTACCAGCAAGCCCAGATAGACCAGTAGCAATTCCCCAACCCCCAGCGAGGTACTCCTGGTTGCCCCCAGTACAAAAGCCGAATACCACGAGGTAAAAGATATGGCACCAGTGGCGAACGCTAACCGTCTATCACGGCGCCAGCCAGAAATCACACCTTTCTTATTTGGGCCAAAGTCCAGGTGAACGAGCTTAGGTTGAATATAGAGATTAAGGATCGCGCCGTTAACTATGATGACGCCGACGACAATCATTTTAGTGATAAACAGCGCCGAGGCAAGGTTTTCGTCAGGGTGGACCAGAAAGATGCCCAAACCACTGACCACGATAACGGCTATCCCCAACCAAATTATTTGGGACATTGTGCGCAAAGTGTTGGCTTCGTGCTGGGAAATTTTAAAATCCTTCAGGAACTTCAAGAACAATAGATCAGCCGCCGTGGCAGCACCAATACCGAGGGCAACACCAAGAAGATGCACGCCAACCAAGGCCCCATGATAGTGGGCCAGTAATTCAACAAAGCTCCGCTCGCCGGCGAATAGCCCGATAATAAATATTAAAGTAGTCAGACCGGCTGAGGTTAAACACCAAGTACATAACTTCCTAAGCGTAAAGACCTGAATAAATGTCAGGTACAAAGAAAACAAAAAGGCCAATAGTGACAAGAAAAATGCTAGGCCCACCAGGTGAATTGGCGCCGCCGAGCCAGCCACAGCGATGCTGGCATACAGTAAGGCAATGACCACATAGTAGCCCATGCCCAAGAGTTCCACCGGGGCCCCCAGAAAGTGCGAGAACTCGCTTTCGATGACCGTGTTGCAGTCAGAGCCAAGCGGACACACCATCTTCTCGCTTGTTTGTTTCTTGTGTCGGATATATATCGACAGAATTACCCCGCCGAAAGCCGCGAACAGTATTAAGATGTACGACAAAACTGCAATCATATCTCGAGCATGATACTAACAGAAAAGACAATGCCTAGTCACGTCGTAGCTCCACAGCAGTCCGTTTTTCCCGCACTACTTCTTCTCTTCCCTGGCCAACTTGGCGAAGGTCAGTGCGCCACCCAGTAAGGCGGTATCCTTGAGTAAATTAACAATGGCCAGCTGACCGGTTTCGGTATTTCCAATTTGAGGCAGCCAGACAGTCACGATAAACACCAGCAACTGAACAGCCAACAGTAAGCTTCCCTCCCTTTGATATTTTTTAAATATGATGCTTGCCGAGGTCAGTAAAAATATCACCCCAGTCAGATATACCCAGAATACTCCCGGTCCTGGAAACAGAGCGGGCACCAGGCCAGCCAGCTGACCGGCCGACAGCAAATGAAATATGCCGAAAACGCCAAACGGCAAGGCGAATAGAACTCGGCCACCCATTAAAGTAATTTTTTGCATAGTTATGTAACGCTGTTTATGTATCAACTTCCTGCAGTGTACTGTATTGCCTCACTATAAATCTAATTCATGAAAAAGGCCCACACGTATGTAGGCCCAGGAGAACAAATAGTATTTTCCAGAATCAGTCCTCGAAATGCATTGTAGCTTCGGGGCTACCATGGCCAGTGGCCACAACCACCAGTACAGTCATCAGCTCATTGCCGCGATCGGCACAGTGCATAGTGCCGCCTTTAATCTTAATAGCTTGGCCTGGCTTAACCGGATATCGAACGCCCTGCAGCCACATGGCAGCATCAGGACCGCAAGCAACAATGTAATAAATCTCGTCTGTGTCATGGCGGTGTGGTTTATCCTCATCGCAAATCTGTAACTGATGAAGTGACATACTGCCATCTTCATCAACAAACGCTCGTCGTGATGGGCCGCAAGGGCACATCTGAGGAGGAATCTCATTAAAATCAGCAATTTCGAAACCAGTCGCTTTTATGCCCATAGCTTAGACTCCTTTGCAAAATTGAAAATGAACGAACCTAACTTGGTTATACACCCTAGCTGGTGATTACAACCAGTGTCAACCATTTGTGTGAGCGGTTCAGTCAGACCGACCTTTATTGACAAAGCAGATCTAAAAGGGTACAAAGCAGCAAGGCTTTTAGTAGTCCTTTTCGGTTCCTTTTCAATTTTAGGAGGTACAAGATGAGCCATCTAATTATAGGCTACGGCCAACAAGGCCAGTCATTCGTCCAAAAATTAGTTGAAGGAAGTGTAGCGGAAACAGATATTGTTGTTGTCGATATAAAGAAGGAGAGATTGCAAGAGGCTAGCGAGCGCTACCCAGACCTGAGTTGTTTTGAGACTACCTCGGCGGCGCTCGGGAACCATAGCTTCGATATTGCCTGGGTACTGGTTAATACCTGTACCCATATGGATGTCGTCAGGCAATGCCGAG
>JACZRJ010000091.1 GCA_022574795.1 Patescibacteria group bacterium
GCGCCCTCAACTCCCTGGCCCGCCGCATTAAGAGCCTGAAAGTCGAGCGTACCACCCAGTTCCCCGCCCTCAACACCTGGCGGGGCCACAAAAGTGAGTATGAGTACTGGCCGAATTTCGTTATGGCTCGGCCAGCTCACCTCAATCCGTACCTGTTTGTAATCAGTGTCTAGCAGATCATCACCGGGCGGCTCCTGACCCTCACACGGACCCATCGTATCCCCGTGTGCTATATGAGCGTCGAGCTCTGCCGCGGGCACAAGATCTAGCGTCACGGGATTTTCCGGATTATCAGGCGGAACATGACAAATAGTTATACAAGGGGGAGACCCACATGAGTCCTCGCCACTACTAACAACATTATCAAAGGGGTCATCGATATAACGAATGTCAGTCCGCACTGTATAAGGCTGACCGTTTCGAGTAATCACGATCACCTGTGGAATAGTACCGGCTGGCTCACCTCCTACGGCTTCTACGGTGCCGACATTCAAATAGGGCAGATTGCGAATCATTTCAGACCGCTCATTAGCTAAGGCAATAGCAACCACTCGCCGCTCCGCCTCCTGCGCCGCACGTAAATTGAGTACGAACAAACCAAATAAGCCCGTCACCATGGTCCCGATAATGAAGGTCGTAATTACAAGCTCAATGATGGTGAAACCATTACCGGGTAATTCGTCATTCGTAACTCGTAATTCTCGCCTATTGTTTCTTTTTGATCCCACGAAGCAAGTCCTTAATTAATTGATCAACCTAGCTTCACCCTACCCAGGTTCATTGTTTGGCAACTCATCAAACACAAAGTACCAGTCGTTAAATAACATTTACCAAACTATAGATTGGCGAAATCACAGAGACGGCCAGCGTCCCCACCACGAGCCCGATCACGATCATCAAGAAAGGCTCCATCACCGACGCCATATTTTTCATTACCTGGTCTACCTCACTTTCATAAAACTGGGCAATTTCCAACAAAACCTCAGCCATCGAGCCAGTTTCCTCGCCAACTTCAATAACGCTTACCACGAGCGGCGGAAACAGACGCTCGTGTCTAATCAAAAACTGACTAAGCAACTGTCCCTTTTGCACATATTCGGCCGCCTCAAGGTAAACTTTAGCGTAACTACCATGCGGAGTGTTGGCCCCCAGCAGCCTCAGCGCGTCAACATACGATACACCACTCTGCAGCAACGAACTCAGATTCCGAGCAAAACGACCCAAGTTTACCTGGCGCATTATCTTGCCAATAATTGGCACATATAAAAAAACCTGCATAACCATGTCTTTTACCGCCTTAACCTTAAGCAGCCCCCGGATTCCTGCCACCAACAGAACTAAGCCAATGATTACCAGCCACCAATACACTTCAAAGAAGGAGCCAAACGACAACAGCACCCGCGTCGTCAGCGGTAAGTCAACCTCGAAGCCCTCAAATATCTCCGCCAGCTTTGGTATTACAAAGACCAACATGGCAATACTAACAGCCACAATCGCGGTCATAATAACTGCCGGATACAACAGTCCACCACGTACCGCCCGCTTGAGCTCGTACTCTTTTTGCAGCTGGATAGCCAGTAATTTTAAGGTCTCCTCTAACTTACCAGTGGCTTCTCCCACTCGCACCATACTGATAAAAATTGGCGGGAAGACCACTGGATAGAAAGACATGCCGTCCGCCAAGGTTGTACCTCGATCAATGCTGTTCTTGATCCCCCCAATTGCCTCCTTAAGCTGCTTATTTTTGGCCTGCCGCTCAAGAGCAACTAAGGCCTTTTTTACATCGAGGCCAGCCCGGATCATTAGGCTGAAATAGCGCGTAAAGAGCACTCTCTCAATGGCAGGAACCCGCTGCAAGCTCTGCAGTAACGACCGCAAGCCAAAACGACTGGAACTCTTGAGTTTGTAATGGGTCAGTAAGATACCTTCTCTAAGCAAAACCTGTCCTAGGGCTGCGTGTGAGGCAGCTCGCCTCACTCCCGAAACTTTTTCACTGGACTGCTGATGGCGTCCTTCGTATGAGTACAGTGGCACGTCGTTTGAATTAAGAGATAAAAAGTAAGCCTCTTATTATAAGGAGAAAGACACCCGAAATATCACCGCCTCGCACCTGACAATAAAATAATTCATAATTCATAATTCATAATTCTTGGTCACTCTTTAGCCACTCGCAAGACCTCTGCTACTGAGGTTAAACCCTCTACCACTTTGATAAAACCGTCCTCGATCATCATCAGCATTCCCTGCTGTTTACGAGCTACCTCCTGTAATTCCTTGGCGGATGTCTGCGGCGAGATCAAGGCACTAATCTCATCGGTAAATTCTAATACTTCGTAAATTCCTGCTCGACCCTTGTACCCCTCATTGCACAAATTACAGCCGGCCGCCTGATACAAGTGTACCATAGACCACGTGGCCGCTTTGGGCACCACCTTTTGCTGCTTGAGCATAGCCAGCAGCTTCTCAGTATCCATCGCCTGCCCAATACTGGCCACAATCTCTTCATTAAAAGTTCCTTTTACTCGACAATCTTCGCACAGTCGACGAACCAACCGCTGAGCAAGAAGTACATTAATGGTCGAAGCCACTAAAAAAGCTTCGACCTTCATGTCCAGTAAGCGCGGCAAAGCACCAGCCGCACTGTTGGTATGAAGAGTCGAGAGCACCAAGTGACCAGTCAGTGCCGCATTAATGGCCAGCGAAGCTGTCTCCTCATCCCGGATCTCTCCCACCATAATGATGTCTGGATCTTGCCTAACTAACGAGCGCAAACCACTGGCAAAAGTCAGACCGATACTCGCCTTCACCTGCGTCTGATTAATCCTCACCATCCGGTATTCTATGGGATCTTCAATCGTACTAATATTCACTCTGGGGGTGTTAAGCTGTTTCATTGCGGCATACAACGTGGTCGTCTTGCCTGACCCCGTCGGACCAGTCACTAGAATCATACCGTGCGGCATATTGATATTCCGTTGAAAAATTTTCAAGGCCTTCTCCTGCATACCCAAGGTGTCCACTTCTAATCCCCGACCAGATTCATCCAAAAGTCGCATAACAATTTTTTCCCCGTCGTACACTGGCAAGATGGATACTCGAAAGGCAACTTTATAATCCTCAGATTCGATCTTAAACCGTCCGTCCTGCGGCAAACGATGTTCATCAATTTTCAGACTGCTCAACACCTTAATGCGCGCCACGATTCCAGCATGAGTTGCCCGCGGCAACTTCATTTCATCCCGTAAAATGCCGTCCACTCGATAGCGAATAACGACCTGCTTTTCGGTCGGTTCAATGTGAATGTCTGAGGCGTCCTGCAAAATGGCATGCTTCAACATCGCGTCCACAATTCTCACCGTGGGTAGGTCCTCAGCCGCTCTAACCAAGTTATCCTGCTGCCCAACCAGCTTAGCCTGAGCCATAATGTCCTCGAGTTCGGTAGCCAAATTAAGTTGATAGGCTCGCAAAACATCACGAATTTCTTTGGCGCTGGCCACATGAACCGTCACTGGCTTATTGACTTTCTTATGAATAAACTCGACGATCTGCCGATCGGAGGGA
>JACZRJ010000092.1 GCA_022574795.1 Patescibacteria group bacterium
CCAGAGTACCGACCAATGCAATACCGACGACAGCGAGACTCACCGCGACTGTGGCTAAGCCGCGTTGGGGGCTTGTGATGATGTTGGGCTTGTCGCTGGCAGTACCAACGCTAAACACGTCGGCCTTAATAGCTGAGGATTGCCGCTTACTCTCTCGTTTGCCAGGCTCGAACATACGCGAAGGATGGAGTTGTCTCTCTTAAATATATAAAGTGACTGGGCGAAAATATCGTTCCCAGCTGTTATTCAGATAATACTATACCTACCTACTGATTCTCGATATCTATAAGTAGTAACAAGTAGTAACAAGTGCATAATACCATGTTTATTGCTGATTGGCAAAAAGTAATGCTGTGCGGCGATAAGTAAAACTCACTGACAAATCCACGCTGAACACATTTACTGTTCCAACCATAAGAAACTGACCAGACAAGCGTCAAGGAAGAGACGGTCAACGTTGTCGCTGATATTCCACGTTCTTGAAGCCAGATATATTGTCTGTGCAAATAACAGGTCAGCCTGTTGTCAACGAATAGCATATCTTTTTCAGGACTCAAGCCGGCCCTCAAAGTAGGATATGGACATCTTGCACATCAAAATAGTGCGGCTATTAGGTTGTACGCAAGTTCAAAGCCTGTCTTGTATCACCCGCCTTATTAGCAGCTAAGGGAACGGTTTGTAACTGTCTAGTGGGCCGTTGATTGCGCGCGGGTCTCCCGAATGACATTGACCTTAACATCGCCAGGATAGGTTAGCTCCTGCTCAATTTGCTTGGCGATGTCTTGGGACAACTTGATCGCTGTTAAATCATCAACTGATTCTGGTGTTACAAACACTCTGATTTCTCGTCCAGCATAGATCGCGTAGGCCTTGCTGACACCATCGTAGCTCGAGGCGATATTCTCTAAGTCTTCCATCCGCTTAATGTAATTCTCTAGGCTCTCACGTCGTGCTCCCGGCCTGGCTGCAGAAATCGCATCAGCAACCTGGACAATAATAGCTTCTACCGTATCAAAGGGATAGTCTTCATGATGAGCCGAGGCTGCCTTGATAATCGCCTCATCAATGCCATATTTCCTCATGATCTTCTCGCCAATCTCAACGTGATTACCTTCCACATCGTGATCTATCGCCTTACCAATATCGTGCAAAAGCGTAGCTCGCTTGGCGATATTAACATCGGCGCCAAGCTCTTCAGCTAGCATGGCAGCAATGTGGGCTGCCTCCCAGCTGTGCTTGAGAACGTTCTGGCGATAACTGGTTCGATACTTGAGTCGGCCCAGTAGCTGGACGAGCTCAGGCGGAAAATCCAGCAAGCCGAGGTCATACACTACCGCCTCACCAGCTTCCTTAATGTCTTCGTTAATTGTCTTTTTAGCCTCCTCGACCACTTCCTCAATTCTGCCCGGGTGAATGCGGCCATCCTTGAGTAGTTGTTCTAGAGCTTTCTTGGCTACTTGGCGTCTAATGGGCGAGAAACCAGAAATCATGATGCTGTTAGGCGTCTCGTCGATAACAATTTCACAACCCGTAATGCGCTCTAAGTGCTGAATATTACGTCCCTCCTTACCAATCACCCTGCCGATCATTGTTTCATCAGGAACGTCCACGTGCGAGGTTGAGTTCTCGGCCACGTGCGAAGCAGCATACCGCTGAATCACGGTGGCCAATATATTGTGGGCTTTCTCCTCAAGCTCTTTTTCTCCCTCTTTCTCAATTTTGTGAAGTCGCCGCACGATGTCCTCCTTGGTACGCTGCTCGGCTAGTTCCATCACCCGCGTTTCCGCTTGCTCCTTAGTCAACCCTGAGATTTCTGCCATTTGCTTCTCTTCTTCAGCCAATTGCTTAGTCAACTCTTCCTCCTTTTTAGCCAATTGGGCGACAGTACTCTTAATGTCTTGATCACGCGTATCAACGTCCTCGAGTCGCCGCTCCAGTTTTTCCTCACGGCCAGCCACGCCCTTTTCCAGTTCAATGAGCTGCGCTCGTCGCTCATCAAGCTCGCGCTCTACCGTAGCGCGAATGGTAGCTCCTTCTGTTTCTGCCTGCTTGCGCAACGCCGCAACCTTTTCCTTGGCGGCTGCTAATTTCTCTTCAATTTTCTCTTCCGCTGCCTTTGGACTCTTACCAAATTTTTGGCGCCAAATGTAACCCGCGCCAGCACCGACCACTGCAGCTACTGCCACAGCGGCTATAGTTGTTGCTAATGCCATAGCGTGTTTTCCTTTGTGCCTCCACTCGATTCATATTCATTTAGTCTCGGGAGGGAAATTAACAATTAAGCTCAAGATCAAAAACTACACTCTTTTTACTAAGAGATTCGTGTGTACCACACACCATTGTTATAGCCGAAATGACCCTTTTTGGCAACCACTAAGCCTTAGCAGCTGTTTCGGCCTTAGTTTTCTGCGTCTGCTTGATCAGTTTCGCTCCCTGTGGTGCCACAATTTGATCAACGATACCGTATTTTTTCGCTTCCTCAGCTGACATGTAATAATCACGATCAGCATCCTGCTCCACCTTATGTAACGACTGTCCGGTGTGAGTTGCCAGCAGCTGGTTAAGCCGCTTTTTCAATTGTAAAATATGCCTAGCCGAAATCTCGATATCTGAAGCCTGTCCTTCAGCACCACCCATCACTTGGTGAATGAGCACCTCGGCATTTGGCAGGATCAGCCTTTTGCCGCTCTGGCCACCGGCCAGCAGTACTGCTCCCATGCTCGCTGCCATGCCGACACATATCGTCGACACATCAGGCTGTACCAACTGTATGGTGTCGTAAATAGCTAACCCAGCGGTTACCGAACCTCCGGGAGTGTTAATATAAATTTTGATGTCCTTCTTGGGATTATCATGTTCCAGAAAAATCAGCTGCGCAATCACAACATTCGACATCTCGTCACTAATCGGCCCACCTAAGAAAATAATACGTTCCTTCAGTAGGCGCGAGTAGATATCATATGCTCGCTCGCCAAATTGAGTTTTTTCTAAAACCGTCGGAATTAAATAGCTCATACCCAATCACAACTACCCTAGCCGTACCCTTAACGTAGGGTTTCGCCCCGTTGAGACGGGGTTTGCGCTGCGGCTTAGCTGCCGGCTCAGCTTGATGGCCTGGCTTGTCGCCAGGCAAGAGGACGAAGTGCCGGTTAGCCAGAGAGGTTGGGTGGCAAAGTAAGCCATAGTTAGTCTAGGTGTGAGTAGTGTCATTGGATCAAGTATTAACGCGTGGGTATAAGCTTAGAAGAAAGTATGAAGCATACCTTAAGGAATTGCTACTACTATACCGTACCTAGCAGGCAGTTCACAGTACCTGGCAGTCGGAAAACCTCCCGACACCTCGTAGGTGTAGGGAGGTTATTCAGTTGCGTTGTTATCGATACTACCGCTACGGCGATAGTTGCCAACACTATCATCAGAGCGGCAATCAAACGCCCAAGAATTAATGAGGCCATATTAATTATGGACTTAGCAGAACATATTGAACTGCTTGCGTGCCTCGTTCGCGATACTCGGCCAGCGGCTGAGTCAACGAAACC
>JACZRJ010000093.1 GCA_022574795.1 Patescibacteria group bacterium
TAATTAAAATGGTGTTCTCTGTTTCTCCCATGCCGAACATAATTTCAGAGCAACACGGAGATCAGAAACGGTAAAAGTTTTCGGATATTCCCTATCAGGAAATTTCTCAATTATTTTTTTCTGAAACGCTTTATCACCCATCTTTGATTTCCATTCACCTAAATTAATAAACAATTTATCTGATTCGTTTGGATTTAAAAGGGAACATCCTCTTCCTCCGCTACTTGATTTTTTTTTTCATCTTTGTTAATATTTGCATTTTCAAACACATCAACCGCAATAACTCGAGCTGGCGACAGGGCGTTAGCAACGTAGCGAGCAGGCTCCTCGTCCCACTGAATAATATCTATCTTCTCACCCGAGAGCTCAGCAATAATGGTTTGAATTCTAGTACCACGTTGACCAATGCAAGCACCGACGGGATCAATACCTTCCTCCTTAGCCCAGACGGATACCTTAGATCTCTCGCTAGCCTCGCGCGCAATCCCCTTAATTTCAACGCTGCCGGCAAAGATTTCAGGCACTTCCAGCTCAAACAGCCGACGCAACATGCCGGGGTGACTACGGGATAGCAAAATGTCTGGACCGTGGCTGGTCAGCTCGACGGAAACTACAAAGACCCGAATTCTCTGATTAACACGGTAGCGCTCTCCGCGCACCTGCTCGGAAGGAAAAAGCACTCCCGTGGTCCGACCAATATCAACAAAAACCGTGTCGCCTTCAATGCGCTGCACAATGCCAGAAATAATCTCGCCCTCTTTCTCCTTATATTCATCATGGACTGCTTCCCGCTCAGCTTCCCGAATCCGCTGAATAATGACTTGCTTAGCAGTTTGCGCTGCCACGCGACCGTAATTAGGGTCGGTCGGCGTAACTTCCTCGACATATTCCTTACCGACTTCAGCTTTCTTATCGCTCTTCAAGGCTTCTTTTAAAGGCATTTGGGCAACTTCATTTTCTACCTCCTCCTCATCAGGAATAACTGTGACAATCTTATAAATGCGAGCTGAGCCATCATCTTCATTAAACTCCGCCCGTACATCTTGGCCTCGCTCGCCATAATCTTTCCGATAAGCTGCGGCTAAGGCTGCTTCAATAGTTTCTAAAACCTTGTCCTTACTAATCCCTTTTTCAGCCACAATTTGGTCAATGGCTGAACCAAAACCGGCTTCTTGCTCGTCTGACATAGTATTTGATTGTTAGCTATTAAATTTTCTTTTAAAAAATAAAGCGGACCCTCGGTCCGCCATACCCACCGCGCGATACCTCCTACAGCCATTACGACTATGACGAAGCCTAAGCCGCGCCCTGCCCGCCGAAGCTTCAGCGAGCGTAGGTGGAGAAACTGATGCCCATACTGTAGCTGCTTATGATGACTGCTGTCAACGGACAATGAGGGCTAATAGCGTATGAAGGGCCCCAGAGCCTCTATGGTGAGGATGAAACGCCCACCTAATTGGGTAGGCTGAGCCGCAGCGAAACCCTACGGCTAGGGTGGATAGACGATCTGGATCTCTAAAACTCCCGAGTGAATGAATGTTATCGTCGGCTTTTGCTCGGCCTGATCGACCACGTCCAGGGATTCACTAGCACGAACAAAGCGCCGCAGCGCCGGGACTGGTACGGGGACAGAAGTTCCCTGCTGGCCTCTGATAATCGGGGTAAAAGTAATCTGGTGAACACCGGTCACAACTAACGGTAGATAAACCTCATCATAATCAACCTGGGGATGATCTCCTGGGCCAATCAGACGCTGGCATAACAGAGTCTCTTCATAATCAAGCTATGGCATGATCCAACCTCCTTTATATGCCTAACCGAGAGAGCCTTAGTTAAGGTAGTTTAAGAAAGTACCAAACGAACAACAACACTCTTTAACGTCAGGGTACGCCAGCGATTATTATTCCGTAAAGGCGTGCTCAATATATTCGATTTCAGGCGCCGCCCCCTTAACCCAGGTTATCGACACCACGTCAAAGCGGATATCTCGCCAGTAGCCGACCTGTTGTTGATAGTGGCGAGCGGTCCGCAGAAGCTTGCGCTGTTTTTCAGCAGCCACCGTCTCTAAACCAGTGCCATACTGTGTCTGGCTCCGACTGCGTACCTCCACAAAGACGCGGCTATCCTGGTCAGCCATAATGAGATCAACTTCACCAAACCTACAGCTCCAATTGGCAGCCAAGAATTTAAGTCCTCGCTGCTCCAAATAACGGCGGGCGATAATCTCGCCTCGCCTACCAATTGCTTGGTTATTCCCAGCTCGACCTGAGTGCCGCCAGAACATAAGCAAGCCAGGGCTAGGCACCGCGGACAGTCAAAGCTCCTTTGGTGCCAGCCACCGCTGCGGGTACCCGCTTAGCCTGGCGTCTAATAATCATTTTACGCAGATCAATCAGAGCGACCGTCAAACCAGCCAGCACCAAAAGCAGCACCCAGTCTCGGGGTCCCAGCGACACCGTATCAAAAAACCGCTGGAGGACTGGAAGGTAAATAGCCAGCAACTGCAGCCCAAACGAGAAGCTAGCCGAGAGAAGTATCCAGCGATTTTTGAGTAGACCGCGCCTAATAATACTGTCAGTGAGGGAGCGAAAACTCCAGACTGACAGTAAAGACGTGATTGCCAGAAAGGTAAAAATCATTGTCCTGGCATAGGCCAGATCAAGTTGCTGTACCCGGATCAAATACCAATACAAACCCATGCTAACAGCGGTGAATATTAGGCTCGTCAGGCCGATATGATATAACAGCTGCCGAGAGATGATCGGGGCTCGCGGATCTTCTGGCGGCCTGGTCATGACCTCGCGCTCTTTTGGCTCCAGGGTCAAAGCCATGTCTGAAGTACCATCAGTTACCAGGTTAATCCAGAGGATTTGGGCTGGCAACAACGGCGGGGGCAATCGCAACACCAGACTCGCCAAGAAAATAGCTACCTCCGCGGCATTGGTCGAGAGCAAGAAAGCAATGACCTTGCGGACATTATCGCGCAATACGCGTCCCTCCCTGATCGCCGCTACGATCGTCGCGAAATTATCATCCAACAATATTAAGTCAGAGGCATCCTTAGCAATGTCTTTACCAGATCCCATCGCCACTCCGATATCAGCCGACTTCAGCGCCACCGCATCATTGACCCCATCACCAGTCATGGCCACCACGTGTCCGCGGCGTTGCAGGGCTCGAATAATCCTCTGCTTATCAATCGGTGTAACCCGGGTGAACAGCACAATGTCGTCAATAATATCTGTTAACTCGTCATCGTTCATATCTTGAAGTGAAGCGCCCGAGCACATCGCATCATCGGTCACGGTCAAACCAACGTCTCGGGCGACTGCCCGAGCAGTCACGGCATAGTCACCGGTGACAATTTTTATCGCCACGCCCGCTTGCAGCGTTTCGCGGATTGCTGCCGGAACATCCTCTCGGACCGGATCCTTCATCGTCAGCACACCCAAAAACGTCAGACCATGAATGTCATCGTGGGTCAGCTGACTCTTGCGACTGTGGTGGCGCACCGCCCCGCCCCGCAATCGCTGT
>JACZRJ010000094.1 GCA_022574795.1 Patescibacteria group bacterium
CCGCTTATGTGGGCCTACTACCGCTGCTGCTGGCCTCATTAGCCTTAAGCTCGTGGCGTCACCATCGCCGACTGAGATTACTTGGCGTCCTACTGGTGCTGATAGGTGCCACGATGGCCCTGGGCAAGTATTCGCCAATCTATCGCTGGCTGATCGAGAACCGTGTCCTGACCTTCTTAAACATCCCTGGTCGGTTTGTACTGCTAGCTGATGTCGGCCTAGCCTTTCTAGCAGCCCTAGGCCTCACCGAGTTAGCCGCCCTGCTCACCAAACCTAGACGTCTCCGGCTTAAGCAACTAGCGCTCGCCCTGCTGCTACCAGTCATTGTTATTGTGCCCCTATTGATAAGATCCGCTTCTGACTCCAGAGTAAGCGAACAATTAGCCAATATCATAGGCCAACCTACGCCAGGCTTACTCTTAGCCATACTGGGACTCATACTATTTCTGATTGTAGGGTTACTTCCCAACCAAGCCTCGAAACGCTATCCCTGGCTGGTGACCATTGTCGCCGCTGCCACGCTGTTAATAGGTGCACTACCCTATAATCCACTGGTACCGAAAAGTGCTGTGTCAGAGCCTCCCTTCGCCGCCGCTCTGGGCGAATACGCCAGCCAGAAAGGAATACCGCCCCGTCTGTACACTCGCGAACGCCTGCTGGCAAATATTCCCGAACAACACTTCAAAGCTACCGCCCCTATCTCGCCTAGCCTAACCATTCATCAACCCGTAACGCTGTCCAGTGCTCCCACGGCGTGCTTTCAAATCCCGCTGCATGCCCAATATGCCACCGCCAGCGTCACACTGGATCTGCGAAAAAGCCTAACAAGCCCGCCACTAGCCTCGCAAACAATATTGGCCCGCGATATATTGCAAAATAGTGACCAACGTGTCTGCTTCACCAATGACAAACTAATCACCGGAGGACAGTACTTCCTCACCTTCGCCAGCGACCACGATAGTGGCATCACCCTGCAAAGCAGCCTCACCGATCATCCCTCAGCCTATATCGTGCGTACAGCCACTCCAACCAAAGAGCAAATAAACCAATCCCAAAAATATCTGGCCATCAACCTGCGGCCAGATCTCGCGCATATCATCGACCGCGACGTAGTGCTACTGCCCCGTCATCTGCAGTTAATGGTCTCGGCCAGTAGTGCCCGTTGGGTTGGCGCTCTAACCACTGCCAATTTCCGCTACTTCGTCGATGAATTTCTAGCCAACGACAGTGATGAACTCGTTCTCGGCGACGGCCGCCACGTGCTGGAATATAATCGCCGCTTTTTTGACCTCGCCGGAGTAACTCATTTCATTCAGGAATTACCCACTAACGCCGAAGACACCATGACCAAGGACGGCTTCAACATCGAGGACGAATTTAAGCTTGGGAATAACACCTATCGTCTCTACAGTAATCCCGCCGCCTTTCCCAAGGCCTATCTAGTCAACAATCATGTTTTCGCCAAAGATACCGAGGATATCTGGCTCACCCTAAATAAAAATTCTTTCACTGCTCGCCAAACCGCAATAATCGAGGGGCCGCGCCACAACCTACCAGCTGCCTACTCCTCCCCCAATCAACAGGTCGGCTCTGCTGAGCTAATCAAGTACACCGATCGCCAAGTCGATATCAATGTCTCCACCAGTGACGACGCCTGGCTGATCGTAACCGATACTACCTCTCCCCAGTGGCAGACCTTCATCGACGGCCAAAACGCCCCGCAGTATACCGCTTACGGCTTCTACAAAGCTGCTCGCGTTCCCGCCGGCCAGCACACCGTCTCCTTCCAGTATCACTCTCCAGCGGTTAAGCGTGCCAAAATAGTAACCAGCCTCGCCCTGCTGACAGCAGTAATCATGATTTTCTATTCGCCTCGGGCTCCGGCTCCTCGCAAATCACACCTCACCGAGCCGCCACAAACCTCGTAATACGTCTGGCCCCGGTCATTGACCACTCGGTAATGAAAATTTCGCTCCTCCTCCGGGTTATAGCCGGACTCTGGAGACGCCGTGTTCTCTAACTGCGCTCGAATAAACCACTCTAGCGCTGCGCCGCCTTCGCTCACCACCACCACATATTCGTGTGGCGCGGCATCAAAGACCAGGGGATAGGCCCCGTGCTCATTAAAGTAGTCCTCTAACACTCGCTTGCCAGCGGCCACTTCGTCCCGCCGGATACCATCGCGAACCTCCTGCCGAGAATACTGAACAGCCGGGATCAGCAAGATCAGCAGCACTATCACGGCAATGATCACCACACTCACTTCTCGTTTCGCCAACGTACTCATCCGCATGTCATATAGTATAGTTTTTCTATGGCTCAACGCCGAATAGTAATGATTGTCATTATCACCACCGTGATTCTGGCAGTTTTTATTCCTCGTATATTTAATCTAGACGCTTTTCGGACTGCTGATGAGAAGCGCTGGCTGGCCAACACCTCTGGATTTATTACCAGCCTAGCTCACGGTAAATTCGACCGACTTCTTCAACAGCCTCATCCGGGTATTACTACCCAATGGTTCGGAGCTACTACCATTCGCTATTCAGACTTTGCCACTAAAAAGATACCCTTGGTCATTGCTCAAGGTCTGCTCATCCTAGCCATCGGCTACCTTTTCTACCGCCTCTGGGGTCGGACTGCCGGCCTACTAGTCGCGCTGATGCTGGCCTTTGATCCACTCCTCTATGCCCACACCAGAATTTACGCTATGGACTCACTCCTCTCACTTTTTCTCGTTCTCTCGATCGGCGCTCTGTTGGTCTGGCGGAAGACCACGGCAACTCGGTACCTAGTCATAGCTGGCCTCACCGCGGCTGCTGCAATTCTGTCCAAGCTGCCCGGTATCATTATCGTCCCGTTCACCTTACTGCTCTTCTTGTACTGGGCAATGTATCCAAAACTCAAACAGGGTAAAAAGCAGACTGGAAATTGGCCATTGGAAATTGGAAATTTGAGCACCTGGTTGCTGGCCGGCATCGTCGGCCTTGTTCTCATCCTACCCTCGCTGGCCCTTGATCCGGTCGGCGTCTGGGGCGATATCACTGAACTGTTCCGCTCCGACGAATACTTAGCCGCCCACGCCGGTAGTCCGCTGTACTATGTCCGCACGCTGGCCTTTTTCTCTAGCCCAATCCATCTCTTGCTCATCGTGTCAGTCCCCCTGGCCTGGTTTGCCCTAAAGAGGAACCCAGGCAAGTCTCGAATTTCTAAGGAGCAACTAGTCATCCTGCTAATCTTCGCCGCCCTATTTATCACTCAAATGACACTGGGTTTAAAAAAAGGTGACCGCTACATCTTACCCTCATTTGTTGCCCTCGATGTCATAGCTGCCGCCACCATTACCGCGCTGCTTAGCTTCAAAAGCAGCCCAGACCGCTGGCTCAGGATTACTGGTTACGGATTACTGGCAGTACTTGCCTGGCAAGCAACAATTATCTGGCAATCCCATCCCTATACTCTGGCCTACGTTAACCCCATAACCAGGCCCTGGTTTGCCGAACGCCGTCCAGGCTGGGGACAAGGTCTAGAC
>JACZRJ010000005.1 GCA_022574795.1 Patescibacteria group bacterium
GAACGTGACAGTACTTTTGCCGAGCTTAGAGAAGAAGCTACCACCACGTTGTATAATGTGACCGATACAGTAAAGAGCGTGCGTTTACAGTTTACTATTGCGCCGGAGTCGCACGGGAACTTGCAAATACGAACCAAGGAAGGGTTGTTGACTACCCTTACCGCCAGCCCTGGTGAGACAGTGTCGGTGTTGCTGGAGTTGGCCCCTGGCCAGACTCAGCTTTTCTGGCAAAATGAACTGACTGAGAAAGTCATCCTGCAAAATCCAAGACTAGACGTTTTTGACTAGGCCTTAATTTTGTAGTTAGGTAATGGACTGATATGAAGATTCTGATTATTAATTTTGAGTATCCACCGCTGGGCGGAGGCGGTGGGGTGGCAACTCAACACATAGCTGAAATGCTAAGTAAAAAGCATGAGGTGTACGTGCTGACCAGCCGTCATCCTGGTTTGGCCAGGCGCGAGGTTACCAAAGGAGTAATTATTGAGCGGGTAGCAGTTATTCCCCGGCGAGAGCTACCGACGGCGTCGCTGGTTTCGATGGCTTCATTTGTTCTGCCGGCGCTCTGGCGTGCTTGGCGGCTAACTGGCAGTCATAGGTTCGAGGTGATCAACGCTCAGTTTGCCATCCCCTCTGGTATTCCAGCAGCCTTAATTGCCAGCTGGCGTAACATTCCTTTCGTACTCAGTTTTATCGGTGGTGATGTGTATGACCCAACCAAGGGCAGCTCACCGCATCGTCATGCGGTGCTGCGCTGGCTGGTTCGTCGAGTAGCCCGGGTGGCTACAGTTTGTACGGCAATATCCGAGGACACTAAGATGAGGGCCAATACCTTACATGGCGTTGAGGCTAGTAAAATCACCGTGACGCATCTGGGGATTGAGCCTCAAGAGGTAGAAAAAGTTGATAGGGCAACCTTAGGGCTACCGGAAAATGTTCCTTTGCTGGTTAGTGTGGGTCGCTTGATACCGCGGAAAGATTATCGAACAGCTTTAAAGATTGTGGCGAAGGTGCCTCGGGTTCACCTGGCGATTGTAGGGGAGGGGCCCCTGCGGGAAGAGTTGGCTCGCTTCGCGCAGGATCTTGGGGTTGAGAGCAGGGTTCATTTTATGGGGTACCTAACGGAGGAGAGAAAGCTGCAAGTGTTACGTTCAGCGGATGTCTACCTGTCGACAGCAGAACATGAAGGTTTCGGGATTGTTTTCTTAGAGGCCATGGCAGCGGGGCTGCCGGTGGTTGCCGCTAGGGTGGGTGGGCAGGTGGACTTTTTAACCGCCAATGAGAATGCCTTGTTGTCAGAACCGGGGGCAGTTGATCAATTTACTCAGCAGATTGAGCGATTATTGGACGACGATGTTTTGCGGCAGAGGTTGAGTGACAATAATAAGAAGAAGGTACCGGACTTTTATTTAGACAAGACGGTGGCACGGTTCGAGGCCATTTTGACTGGGGCCGTTTCGAAGCCACAGCAAATAAGCGGACCTAACCCACGATAGATATATGCGAGTAGCTATTGAAGCGAGGGCTCTGGCCAGCCGTGGTAGCGGAGGTAGGTCGTATGCCCAGAACTTAATTGACTGCTTAAGGCAGCAGGGCCTAGGTGATCAATTACATGTTTTGGCCAAGGGGCCCCAGTCCACCGCGCTGCTACCTTGGTGGCTTAACTATACCGTGCCCAAGTGGCTGACTGGACTGAAGCCTGAGCTCGTTCATTTTACTAAGGCCGCGGTGCCGCTGCGTAAAAAATTTCCAACTGTTGTTACCATCTATGACATCATTCCTATTTTGTTACCTCAATCACAGCGATTGTGGGCACGTTTGTGGTGGCCGACAACGCTGAAGCGCGCGGCGCAGACGAGTGACCATATTATTACGATCTCCCAAGCAAGCAAGCACGATATTGTTGAGCGGTTCACTATTGATCCCGGTACCATTACGGTTACGCCCTTGGCGCTTGATCGTAGGCAGTGGCAGCCGGCGTCAGCTGAGCAGATTGCCTCGGTAACCAAAAAGTACCACCTACAAAAACCGTATCTGATCACGGTGAACACTGTTGAACCTCGTAAGAATCTTCCGGCCTTGATCCGAGCCTTTAGCCAGATTGCTGGGAACGTTGAGCATACCTTGGTCATCGTGGGGGGAGAGTACAAGGGGGCTAGTGCTGTCGGGCGTGAGGTGTCTCGTTTAGGCCTTAGCGACAGAGTGGTCCAACTAGGCTTTGTTGGGGGCAGTGATCTACCGGCCCTCTATAGTGGCGCTGCTGTAGGGGTCTGGCCGTCCGTCTATGAAGGCTGGGGTTTTCCGGCTCAGGAGGCGATGGCCTGTGGCACGCCGGTGGTGGTCAGCGATGGAGGCTCGTTGCCAGAGGTGGTGGGTCAGGCTGGTCAGGTAGTGCCCTTCAGCGTGGTCAATCTTACCGAGCGGTTGCATGATCAGGATTTTGAGCAGCGCCTATCGGTTGCCATGCGGGAAAATCTTTTAGATGACGAGCGCGCTGACGAGGGGCGGGAACTTAGGTTGGCTCAGGCGAGGGTACATTCCTGGGGAGAGATCGCTCGGCAAACGTTAGCGGTATATAAGAAAGTTGCTGATGTCTAGCATTGCTTACCTAACCAACACGTCACAATTCTCTGGGGTAGGCCAGCGGGCCTTTAATATTAAGCAGCGACTTGATCCAGCAGTCGTCGGCGAGATCGAAGAGTACCAACTGGATGGCCAGGCGGGAACACTGCAGCGCCAAGGAGAGACTGTTGATACTTTAACGACCTGGCCGGGGATACTAGCGAGTAAGAGCGTTAGCTGGGTCCGTTTGGGCCGGCGTTTGGCCAGGCGTTCCAAACCGGAAGATCATTCCTTGTGGCATCTGACCAATCAAACGATGTCATGGTTGGCCAAGAAGCTTGAGCCTAGCGTGGTCACTGTACATGACATTATTGAAGTTCTTGAGCCTCAAGATACACGAGCTGCCTTACTCAATCGTTATCTTTATTCTGGTATTGCGTCAGCCACGCGGGTTATTTGTGTATCGAACTATACTAAGCAGAGCGTCCTAGAGCGTTATGAACTTGAGGAAGATACGCTAACCGTGATTCATAATGGCATCGGTCCCGAATATCACCCGATACCATCATTCAGCGAGACCGTAGCGTATCAGGCGTTGCAGCATGAGCTTAAGCTACCCCCGGCGGCCAAGGTCGTGCTGTACGTTGGCTCTGATCATCCGCGAAAGAATGTTGTTACCGCCGTGCGAGCCTTTGCTGCTGCCGCTAAACAGTTGCCTGGCCCCGCGGTGTTCATTAAGGTTGGCGAGGCGGGGATCTCAGCTGGCCGAGAAGCGCTACTGACCGAGATTACTAGGCTCAAGATTCGTGATCAGGTACGTTTCACTGGTTTCGTTACGACTGAGCGTCTTAATGAGCTATTGAATTTGGCGCAGGTGCTGATCTTCCCTTCACGTTTTGAGGGATTTGGATTACCGCCCTTGGCCGCGATGGCGGCCGGTACACCGGTCGTAACCAGTAATGCAACCTCCCTTCCTGAAGTAGTCGGCCAGGCCGGCTTATTACACGACCCAACAGATGTTCAAGGATTCAGCCACAGTTTGCTCAAGGTGCTGACTGACCAGAAGCAGGCTAGGGCCCTTAGGCAAGCGGGGTTGGTTCGAGCCAAGGAGTTTAGCTGGGAGCAGGCTGCCCGAGAAGTAAGTAAGATTTACCAGGAATTAACAGCGTTAGACCGATGAGAATTGTATTTTTATCTAGTCTGTATCCGCCGCGGACGCGTGGTGGTGGTGAGATTTCAACACACCTGATCGCCAGAGCCTTGGTGACGCTGGGTGATGAAGTAATTGTTTTAACTCAAGGAGAGAGACGAGCTACTAAGGAGCTTGATGGCGTGCGAATTATTCAGCTACCACTCCCGATGACGGCTAAGCCGATGTTGGAAAGAAGACATGCCAAGCGAATGGCGCGTCAGGTACAGGTTGAGTTGACCAAGATTAGCGAGGAGATTGGCGCGATTGATATCGTACAGGCGCATGATTTTCGCACGGCACAGTTTTTAGCTGAACTAGATTTCCCTCGAGCGGTGGTAACGGTGCGTGACTATGCCCAAATTTGTGGCTCACCGAACAATCTCTTGGCCGATGGTACGAGCTGTCCGGGCTGCTCGAAGCTGGCCGTGGTACTTCGTAACCAGGCCGTCGTGGAAGTCTCGGGCCTTCGTAAACTTGGTCGGGTTTGGCAATATCGTTACAACTTTAACTATCGCCTCAGCTCATTTAGAGCAATTAAGCACCAAGTATATATTTCTCGAGCGCAGCTAGCGGAGATAAGCAAAGTCCAAAATCTACAGGGGATTACTACTCAGGTGATTTATAATCCGGTTGGGCAGAGCTACCTGGCGGCTAGACCAACAACTCCGCGCGGCCAGACAATCCTCTATGTGGGACGGGTGCAGCACTATAAAGGGATTACTTTATTACTGGAAGCCTTTGCAAAATTATCACGGCATAACCGTGAGGTGCACTTACAGGTTGTCGGCGAAGGAGATGGTTTGGCGGCAGCTGAAGCGTGGGTGGCACGAGCTGGTTTGCAGTATCGCGTGACTTTTATTGGCCAGATAACACATGACCGATTGCTGAGGATCTACGACGACGCGGCGGTGGTAGTGGCACCTCACCTGTGGGTGGAGCCGTTCGGGCGCACGGTCGTTGAGGCGATGGCGCGCGAGCGAGTGGTGGTGGCAGCCAAGCACGGGGGGCCAGGCGAAATTATTGAGGATGGCAAGACGGGTTTGCTTTTTAAAGGGGGCTCAGTGCTGGCGTTACATGATAGGTTGCAGGCTGCTGTGGCCATGTCAGAGCTGGAGAGGCGAGGGATGACTTTGGCAGCTCGGCGGTGGGTTATGGCCAACCTGTCAGAAGAGATAATTGGCAAACAGTATCAGGAGTTGTACTCAAAGATACTGTTGTAGTTCCTTAAGTACGTCGCTGGGTTTGATGGCAAGTAAGCTCTCGTGTGGTTGGCGCCCGAGGTGATAATTTAGCTCAGTATGATAGACCGGCTTGGTACCGCTGGCGCGAATAACATGGGCATGGTCCCCGCGAGGCCCGGTTTTTGATTCGTCGGTTGGCCCAAACAAGCTAATGGTTGGTGTGCCGATAGCAGCGGACAGGTGCATTAATCCTGAATCGTTGGAGAGTAGTAAGGTGCACTGGCTAATAATGCCGGCGGTGGTCAGTAAGTCGGTATCGATCGAGTTGGCCTGGCCAACCAATTTTCGTAATTGTTCTCTGAGCTCTTTTTCCTCTGGGCCGCCAAGTATCAAAATATGGCAGTTGTGCTGAGCAATAAGCACTCGGCAGACTTGAGCAAAATTATTTAACGGCCAACGACGCCAGAGAAAGTCTGGGGCACTGCCCGGATGTAGGCCGATCAGAGTCTTGTCAGGAGGGAGGCTAAGTGATTTTAGTAAGGCGTCGGCCTGGGCTTGGTTTGGCGGCGGGATATTTAGCTGGTAGGTAACGGGCTGGCTATAGCTTAGGCCAAGCGGCTGAAGTAGTCGCAGGTTTTGTTCGATATCATGGAGGTCTTCAATTTCTGGCACGGCGTCAGTTAATAAGAAGCGGCTATCCTTCTTACCGCTAAAGGGATATGAGTTGCCAATTCGTTTCGGCACGCCAGCGAGATAGAGATAGGCGGCACTTTTCCAAAGTTGTCCGGGAGACAGAACGAGGCCGGTATCAAAGCGGTGCTTGGAGAGTTGGAAGGAGTGGCGCAGGTGAGTGACCGGCGAGGCTTTAATCGGCGCTTCAATAACGTGATCTATCTCCGACATGGTTTGAGCTAGCGCCTTGGTGCCGCGAGGCACCACCCAGATAGTTAGCTTGGCGTTGGGATATCGTTTTTTTAGAAGGGCGATGGTTGGCGATTGCATCAACAAATTTCCGATGCCGGAAAGTCCTAAGAGGAGAATATTTTTTGGTGAGCTTGGCCCTGTTAGAAGACCCCCGCCTAGGCGGGGCGATTCTGCCCTATCCGCAGGGTTTCGTTGCGACTCAGCGCCGAAATCTGTCTCTAATGGGGTTGACATGTGCTTTGTTCAGAACGATAAAAGAAGTGAGCCAAAACTGCTAGTGGCAGTAGGCAAGGCCGATTGTTCATTTCATGCGCTGGGCTTAGATAAGGAGATGTAGCGATGGCTGCCAGAACAAGACGCTTGGTGTTGGCATATACCTCTACCAGAAACAGCGAGGCGATCAATTCATGGCGCGCGAGCTGCGAGCTGCGGGGCCTGGGCTTTGAGATTGTTGATCCCGACAGGTGTTCGATACCGAATTTTTTGGCACGCGCCACGGAAGACACGGTACTGTTGGTTGATTGTATCGATTGTGATCTTATCCTAGATCCAGTTATGGCGGTGCAGGTTGCGCACCGTTTAAGCCCGCGTCCACGGTCAGTATTTTTGTTACCAGATTGGTGCCGCGAGACTATTGAGGCCTTGGCGCAAGCCGGAGTGGAAGAGGAGGACAGCAGGGTTTGGCTGCATTTTTTGACCGAGTCTAGCGCCGACATGGACAGATGTTTTGACCACTTGGCTGGCCAGGATACCGGTGAGCACATTCACGAACGCTCAGGAGATGCTTAGTAAAACTATGTTGAACCGAGCTGGCGGTACAGCTCGGTTATTTTTTTGATTTGCTGCTGCCACTCGAAATTATTCCGGACGTGTTTTTGGCCTTGCTGGCCCAACGTCTGCCTGAGTTTGTCGTTCTTGAGCACGGTAATGAGATGTTGAGACAATTCGGAGTGAGTACTAAAGAGCAAACCGCCAAGGTTGTGCGGGGCGACAAAAGGAACTGCCGCAATATTTCGAGCTACCACCGGTGTACCGGCAGCCATGGCCTCGGCGAGAACAAGGCCAAAGGCTTCATAGTGCGAAGGATGAACTAGCAGCTTGGCGTGTTGGTAGGCAGCAATTAACTCCTCGTCAGACAAGCGGCCGAGGAAGTGTACCTGCTTGGTCAGGCCATGTTTTTTGACTAGCTTTTCTAATTGCTGCTTGGCACCAAAATCCTCACCAACTATGGCTAGGTTGGTAGCCGGTCGTTGTTGTAAGACGATGGGCAGGGCGGTAATTACATCTGCCAAGCCTTTGCCGGTGGCGAGCCGGGAGACAGACAAAATTACTTCCTGGCTGAGTCCTCGTGGCTCAAAAGGATTGGGGCGTGGGGCCTGGTACTTTTGGCTGTCGACACCGGGCGGGATTAGCGCGAATCGTTTGACGGGCAGGCCGGCAGACTCAATGAGGGCTTGTTCTTGGGGCGAGATAACAACCACCACATCGGCTAGGGCAAAGGTGGTGCGACCATAGGTTTTCTGATACAGCTGCCAATGAGGTTTTTGGCGAGTTGCGTTGTGGTAGTACATCGGATGGAAAATGAAGGGCAGGTTGTGTTTGGCTGCATAACGAGCGGCGACATCGGCCGGCTGATACCAAAAGCTATAACCATGAATCAGGTCGGGGGCGTGGTGGCCTAAGTAATAGGGTAAGGCTTGAAGACGAGGATACGATAGTAGCGGGGTGCTGGCGTGGTGCAGGCGCTGAAGGTATGGCGGATCATCAAGGAGGAGGTTCGGGTCTAGCTCGGTGATGGGCCCATGGGTTCTCATGGTGCTGCTTAAGACTCGTACATCGTGCCCGGCATCGCTGTTGAGGGTACGCTCAACAATTTCCTGGACGTACCGCTCAACACCGCCAGTGGCGGGAGGGTACCGTAAGCAGGTGTGGACAATGCGCATACGCTATATTTGTTATGCTGCCAAATATTTTCGAGCCATTTCCCACTCGTAGTAGGCCGACAGGACGCTCCAGATAAAGCCGGCGTAGCCATCAAGACAGCCGCGTCGATAGAAATATAATTTGAGGAATTGCTTGATCGATAGTTGGTACGGCAGCAGCCATGATTTAGTTACTGGTTTACCGGAGCGATGGCGGGAGGTGTTGCTCATTTCCTCAGCGTCCAGCGAAGTGTAGTGATGCATTTTTTTTAAGTACGAGGCGATTGACTGGTGTGAGAAGTGGGTTAGCGGAGCAGTTAGTATCGTGGAATTTCTGCCGCCCAATTTCAGCAGCGAGCCGCTGGTGGCTACCACCTGTTCGTGGATGGCGGCGGCGGTCCAGTGTCCGGCTGATTTTCTGAAGAGGCGCGGATTGTGACCATAGAGATGGGTCATTCTTTTGCCCAAAAATACGGTGACAATGCGCAGCCAATAAAAGTCTACCGAGGAGGCTGGCTGGTTAGGGCTCTGAGAATTAATAACCTGCTTGATTTCTTGCGCTAGGTTGGGCGTTAGTTCTTCATCAGCGTCGATGAACAAAACCCAGTCACCCTGGGCGGCAGCTAAACCAACGTTTTTTTGCGGTCCATACCCAAGCCAGTCTTGTCTGATTACTCTGGCGCCAAGCTGCGTCGCGATAGCTCGAGTTTTATCGGTACTGTTGCTATCAACCACGATGGTTTCGTCGGCCACAGTTAGGCTGCGCAAAGCGCGAGCGATTGTCCCCGCTTCATTTTTGGTAATTAGTATGGCGGATAGTTTCATAGGCGACTTCGCTGGATGACAGTTTGAATAGTTTCGACGGCCAGGGGAAGACGGGCAACGAAGGAGACGTGCCGCTTAAAGTCCGCGAAGGGTACGCTGTGACTGGCGTTAGTTTTCCGCTCGGCGGTATGGATGAGATGATAGGTTTCAATCAACCAGGAATTGGTTAGCCAGGCATAGAGCGCCAGGGCGTTGGCGCGGAACACCGAAAAGTTTCGCCGGGTAAAATTAAATGACTTAAGACGTAAAGGATCAGCCGGGGAGAGGCTCTCCAGGCCACGGACTACAGTGCGAGCTGCCAGATAGTGTTTAGCCGCCGCGCTGGCAACAGTGTCGTTGAAGGCACCACCGGGATATACCAAGGTGGTGGTGTTGAGCTTAGTGTGGGGTTCTTTGAGCTGGTGCTCTAATTGCTCGGCGGCGAGGGTAGTTAGGTCGAGATGATTAATCGAGTGAGCGGCAATTTCGTGCCCGCGTTGTTGGAGACTTAACCAATCGTTGAGCGGCGCGGTCGGTTGATGCTCGGTTTTAGAGATGACGTGTTCATCCAAAGGAATGGCAAAGACCCCGGGCAGCTGGTAGTGATCGAGTAGGGGAACAACGTGCTGGTAAATTTCCTGGTAGCCGTCGTCAAAGACAAAGCTGATTGAGCCTCTAGCTACGCCTGTGCCAAATTGGTGATGGGACGGCATGGTTGGCGATAAGAGGCAATTATTGAGCTATCTTCTTGATCAGGTCAAGCAGTCGCTTCGAGGAAGAACCGTCAGTATAGGTGATAAGGCTGCGGATAGTAGCAGCTCGCTCAGCTGATTTATGCTCGGGATGGTCGAGATAGTTGTTGATTGTCGGAATAAGTTGGCTAGCGCGCTTGACGAGGGTGGTGCCGCCGCTGCTAGTGAGGTAACGGTAGTGTTGGCTGAAATCTCGATACACCCTCGATCGACGCCAGCGCCACCAGTCGAAGCGACGCCCGTAGGTAATGTTGATGACGGGCGTGTCGGCTAGCATTGATTCGAGGGCGACGGTGGAGGAGTGGTTGACTAGAATGTCAGCATGCTTGAAAAGCGCTACTAATAGGTATATTTCCGTTAGGGTTGGTAGATAGTGCCAATCGGGGGCTGGGGCCTTAGCGCGATAACCAAATGAATAGCGGGTTGGTATGCCTAAGTCTTTTATTTTTTGGTGCTTGCTGATATCACCACCGGGATGAACGGAAGCATAGATATCAACTGGTTGGCTGAGACGCTGGTTCTGTTTAGCCTTAAGGATTTGTTTGATGATGTAGTAAAAGGGGTAGAGCTCGGTGGTACCAGCGTGGATGAGGCGGTTCTCGGGGTTTGGTAGTTTTAGATAGGCGTAGAGTTCTTCGCGGCTAGGAATCTTGTCATGATGGCTAAAATAGTCCAAGCGAGGTGATCCGACTATGGTGATGCGGCTAGCAGAAAGTTCAGGAAATACTTTCAGCACGTGGTCATAGTTTTGCTGGTTCCAGACGGCCAGGTAATCTGGTAGAGCATAGTCGCTGCTAGGCTTACTAACGGGAGTAGTATGGTGGCCAAAGCGTTTGAGGTGCTCCATTTTAAAGATATTGTCCCAACTGGCTACGAAAGTGCAGGTTGGTATGTGGTATCGCTTAGCGGCTCGGATAATTGGGGGGTCGAGGGGATCAAGGCCGATGGTGGGTGTGACCACAACATCTGGCCGTACTTTCTGCAGCAAGGAGTCATGTCCAGCCTGGTCTTTGGGGTTACTGAGGAAGTGGTATTTCTGGCTATAGTCGGGAAACAGCACCTGGCTGTGCTCAGCTGCTGGTGAAATAACATAGACATTAGTGACCGTTGAGTCTTGATCCAAGAGCGGCTTAAGCGGCAGCAAGAGCTCGCGGGCGTTGTAGCCTGAGGGTGCCGAGATAGCGATTTTCATGGTTTTTATTTGCCAAATAGGCGCAGTCGCCACACCAGCCAAAAGGCTTCCCACATTATTGACCTGCTCATTTTTGACTGCCCGAGACGTCGTTCGGTGAAAATAATTGACACTTCCACGATCTTGGCACCTTTCTTCCAGGCTCGGTGACTCATGACTATTTGAAAACCGTACCCGTCGGCATGTACCGTGCTGAAGTCAATGCTCTTAAGCAATTCTGCCGACCAGGCCCTAAATCCCCCGGTGGTGTCCTTGAGAGGAATGGAGGTAACAACCCGCGCGTAGAAATTAGCTGCGGTACTTAACAAGAGTCGACTCAGGGGCCAATTAACCACACTGATACCCTCCGCGTAGCGGGAGCCGATAACCATGTCGCTAGACTCCAGTTGCTTAAATAAACGGGGGACATCCTGTGGATCGTGCGAAAAATCAGCATCCATTTGGAGGATTGCATCAGCTCCTTGTTCAAGGGCATGACTAAAGCCGTGAATGTAGGCCCGTCCTAAGCCGGCCTTACCTGGTCGTACGATCAGGCGAAGATTGTTGTGGGTAGCCTGCAACTTGCGAACGATGTCAGCGGTGCCATCAGGGGAGTTGTCGTCGACAATTAGAATCTTTAGCCCAGGCAGGGGCAGGGCCGTGAGCTGTTTAATCATTTCGGGGATATTGTCGACCTCGTTATAGGTGGGGATGACTACCCAGGGGCTGGTGGGGCTCTTGTTGCTCATATCATCTCTTGTAACACACTCATAACTTCCTCGACAGTGATAACTGCCAAGCAACTCTTGGTGCTCTGTCTACCTGGCTTGCCCCAGTCCTGATAGTGCTGGGAGGCCCTCTGGGCGGGCGTCAGCTGGGTGGCTGGTTGAGGGCTTTTGAGCATTGTCATTGTGCCCGGGGATGGGCCCAGCAGGGTGCGATGTTTTTTGGTTACCTTGGTAATGTGGGGATTTAAAAAGTACGCTGGCGCGGCGCGGTGGAGAGGCTGATCACAATACAGCGTGAGGGTAGGCAGGCCAACAGCGGCGGCAAAATGAAGCGGGCCGGACAACACGCCAAGGCCAACATCACATAGTGAGAGCGTGGCGATGTTTTCCCGCAGGGATAGTGGTCGGCCCTCGAAGGTGGGAACGTGTTTGGCGCCAAACCAAAGAGGGGCGACCCCATAGCGTTCGGTAATTGCGGTAGCCAATGAAGCAGCTTTGCTTGGATCCCACCCTCTGGTGGTCGTGCCCGCCAGTCCCTCAAGAAGTACCAGGCGTGGTCGAGGAGCGTCTTGCATGACCTGTCTGGCCACCTGTAGATCGTGCTCGGTGAGATACAGTTGATAGTTACTGAAGGTTTCGTTAGCCAGGCCGACGGTTTGGTAGATTTTCTTAATCGGGTTGTCGTTCATCTTCAAGCCAAAGTCTAACTCAAAAACATCGTCATAATTGCCGGAGGATTTTTGCTGCTGGTAATATTCGCTGCTCCAGGTGGCAAAGCGCTGACCGTCTTCTTCGCAGATTGTTTTATTGAGCGAGAGCTTGGTGTCATGCCAATGTACCAGCTCGTCGATATGAGGATTTGTCATCATTAGGTGGAGGCTGAAACCACCTTGGTTACGATTACCCCACTTCGCTTGGCGAGCTACTCGGGGCAGGCCCCCGCTGTCTTTTTGAGACCAGTTAAAAGTCCAGCTGTTCTCTTTGTAGCCCCAGGCAGTCACGAAGGTGAGGTGGCAAGCGGGATATTTTTTTTTGAGCATGGCCAGGACGGGCGGCACAAAAAAGACCAGGTCGCCCATGTTGCCGACGTGTTTGATCAGGAATCGTGGCATGACGGTAGCGTAAACGTACGGCGGTTAATTGCAACTTTAAAAGTGGTCTAGACTTGTCCAATTTTGCATTCACCTGACACCTGCCGAGGGTGTTGGTCTTGACAGGGGATAATATATAAGGTATGTTACTTTTTGGGTTAGGTTGTTCGTTACAATTTTCAGTTATTTCACTCACTCTTAGCACTTAGGGAGTCTAGAGATGAAATCTTTGCTACAACTTGTTATAGTTCTGGGCTTGTGCTTAGGGTTCCCTTCACCTGAGGGACACAGTACGGACCAGGTAAGTTTTGAGGAGAAACCTGTGGAGCTCGGTGCGACAAAAGTATTTGATGATCCGTTGAGGATGCCAGGTGAAAAAGCGACTACCATGACAACGATTAGTGTCCAGATAAGCCTGCCAAATCCCGTTATGCAAGTGTCATGTGGCGCAAATGGAGAGCTGTGGATCAGTAGCGGTGGAGAGCCACCGAAACTGGTTTGGCCAGTCGACAAACACGAGGAGCTAGGCGAGCCGACAACGAAATAAAATTAGGAGAAGACTAGGAAAACTAGTTGCAAAAAACCCAGACCAAATACGCATATCTCTTGTTCATTTAAAGCCCAAAGGAGTGGGCTTTTTTTCTTACACTTTATTTCTGTCAATGAAGTCGCGTGTTTTGTCGACCAGCGTCCCTAAGCGCTCGGCCGAGGGAGCATAGTCGTACAACTGTAATCGTCTTGAGGCTTGCTTAGCCACGGTGTGGTAGTAGGTCTGATCGGACAGTAGCCGCGCTCCGGCTTCGATCAGCTGCTCGGTGGGAGTGTCGGGTTGCGAAACGAGATCGGGAAACAGGTCAACTTGGGCATCAGAATTGCCGCCGAGGCTGACGGTGCCGACGGCAGCACAATCGGTTTGTACCCGGCCGCGGGTTTGAGTGTAGTCAGTGTTAATGACGAGGGTTGTTTGGGCCAGCGTTTCCAAATGCTGCTGCCAGGGCTCAAAGGGTAGGACCTGGTATTTGGTACCGCTTAGCTTGGAGTAGTTATAGTCATATTCGGCAACCTTGGGGACTACTATGGTGTAGCCAGGGAATTTCTGCTGCAGAGCGGCCGCGATAGTGTGGCCCTGTTTGATGTTGTGGCGTTGCGTTATACCGGCAACAAGTAGGTGTGGTCGCTTTTGGGCTAAGGGACGTTGGTGTTCGCTGGCGAAGTTGGCGGGGTAGGGCTGGGGCAGATAAATGACCTCTTGGCCGGAGATGCTGCGGTACCAGTCAACGGTGCTTTTAACGACACTAATAAAGACATCCCA
>JACZRJ010000095.1 GCA_022574795.1 Patescibacteria group bacterium
GGGGATGGGCTTGGTCGGCAACCCGGAGGCTAGCACCTTGAGCCTGGCCACGGTGCTGGCGCTACTATTTAAGGCCGAGAGGGCCCTATGGATTACCCTGTCCCTGGAAGCTGGCTTGGCTGCGGTGGGGACCTACCTGCTGGCTCGAGCCTTACGTTTAGCTCGACTGAGCTCTCTTACGGCAGCGGCCGTGGTCGCCTTGTCACCAACGTTTGCGTATAAGTTGGTTGAAGGCTTTGGCATGCTCGGTGGCGCCCTGGCGTTTGCGCCCTGGGTGTTACTAGGTTTGATTATGGCTCAGCGTGGTCGGGCGATGCCTTGGGTGCCGTTGGGAGGCTTAGCACTCGTGGCAATTTTCTGGCGGGGCGACGTACATGTGATAGTAGGGCTCATTACAGTAGTTGTGTTATGGACGATGGTTGAATCAATTAGCCGCCGCTCGCTTCGAGTTTGGTTAGCAGTTCTTGGTATTGCCAGTATCGCTTGGTTGGGGGCCAGCGTGAAGTTGTTACCATTTCTTGAGCAGCCTGAACTGATTAGTACGCAGGTTGATCCCCACGTCATCCTTATTTCTGGACAACGATTGTGGGACGATATGTTTCTCGTCTTGCACGATCGGGGGCTTACCATACCAGTCGAGCATGGTCTTCCCGAGCATTACGGATACGTGGGGGCCTATCTGGGGATTATTACGGTGGGGCTGGCGGGGCTGGGTTTGTGGCGTAAACAGCGCTATCGCTGGCATCTACTAGTGAGCGTTATTGGTTTACTCATTCTGATTGATGGACAGTTGTACGAGAGTGTTCTGCGTCATCAAGGGCTGCTGGCTGGACTGCTGCGAATGCCGTCTCGTCTGACTATTGTGTTGCTACCACTGGTGGGTTTGTTGGTAGCGAGCGGCCTTGAAGAAATGCGCACACGTTGGCGGCTTGATCGACGGTTTATCTACGTTGTGGTTGGACTGTTGGTGGTAGATATAACCTGGGGGACAGTGACAGTGTTTAATGACAACCTAACCACACGCTCAAGCGAGCTTCCCGTGGCCGCCAGCCAGCCTACGCTAGCCGTTCATGAAAATACGGCGGGACCAAAGCGAGCTCATGCCAGTCAGCTTTTAGCAGCCGGCTATCTGTTGCCGCAAATCTGCGGTGACCAGAATAATCCACCGAACTTTGCCAAGGATATTGATCAGCCGACGGCAGTGGCCCAGGGCACAACGATCTTATCACCCAACCGGATTACGTTGGCGCAGGCACACGGTACCCAAATAATTCAGGAGCGATATGTCTCCTCCTGGATAGCCGAGACTGGTATTGCTAGAGCCGGCGATAGCGGAGAGATTATTGTCGAGGTTGGCCCGGCCGCTGATTCAACCGTGGTGCTGCAATATCAGATGGCGACACTGCGGGTACAGCAGTTGTTGCTAGTGATAATACTCTTGCTGGCTTTGAGTTTGGCGCCGTCGGTACGGCATTATTTTGTTGGCAGCGGTCGCTCTCGTTTACCATAAGGTGAGGTGAGGCAAGAGGTAACGGGGCAGAGGGATAGCACACTCCCCTATTGCTTTAGTAGGGGAGAGCAATCTATGATAAGCGATTTGTCAGTTTATGATTTACTTAGTTCAGCCTAGCTATGCCACGTAACCAGTTCTGGTTTGTCTGGATACTACTAGTGCTGGCAGGAGTTGTTCTGGCGGCAACTCTGGTGACCTCAACTAAGACCAGGCTTGATTACCAGGCGATTGTAGTGGAAGGAACGGCAGCCTTGCCGACAGACGATCAGCAGCTGCGACGACATTTACACGATGGCGATGAGCTAACCCAGTGGTTTGTAGCACCGACTCGACGACTAGTGAGAATTGGTCTCGGGGCGAGCGATCCTCGCTTGAATCCCCCAGCGGCCTTACTGATCGTTGATTTGGTGAGCGAAGCGGGAGACGTCATCGCTTCAACTAGTACCTCCGTTAGCCAGCTGAGAGAAGATGACATTACTCTATTGCCGTTGGTCGCGACCATTAAACCTGGTAGTCGCTATGGCTTGTTGATTCGGACCACTGGCGTGTCAGAGAGCCAGCCCATTGATATTTATTACGACTCTGACGAGTTGGCGCCGCCAGATACGCTGATTGAGTACCGCGCCGCCGAAACGCCGGAGCGAGTTGAGCAACTACCCGGGGCTCTGCGCTGGCAGGTCATTCAAGATTTCACCAGCCGAGGTGTGGTCGATGCCTTCTGGCATTCACCATTGGCCGCTATCGTTTTGGCCTATTGGTTGTTGCTGGCAGTCGTATTGATACCGGCGGTGCGCGGTCGGCTGACTAAGGTGCTTAATGAGCGGCTGGATGTGCTGGGAAGCCACAAAATTTCTTGGCGACAGTGGTTGGGGGTGTGGTTACTGGGCTTTGGTTTAGCGCTTATGGTGACCTGGCCGTTTTATACTCAGCTGCAGCAGTTTGATACTCAAGGCGATGTTAACCGGGCGTTGATATTTCGAGGCATTGGTCGGGTTAGCTATCTAGCGGAGGGCGAGATAGCTCGCTGGGATCATTATAGCTGTGGGGGTTGGCCGCTTTTGGCGAATATTGAGTCAGCACATCTCGACCCCTTTTTCCCGCTGGTGCTACTGTTTGGCGAGCAGCTTGGTTTGAGGCTAACCGTCACGGTTATCTTGGCCATTGGTTTTGTGGGGGCCTGGGCCTTGGCTCGTCGGTTGGGGCAGGCGGATCCAATTACCTCTCTGTTGGCTGGTGCGATATTTTCATATTCAGGATTTCAAATGCTGGCCTTTTCCTATGGAGTTTTTGCCTGGCTACCAGTGGGATTAATTCCCTGGATGTTGTACTTCTTACTGAAAAGTCAGCAGAGAACGTGGCAGGTGGTGTGGGCAGCACTGCTGCTCGCGGCTATTTTTTTGGGCGGTGGTCCGCATATGCCAGTCTTTGCTGCTTTGACTGCTCTGCTGTTGATGATCGGGTTGGCCATTGCTTACCGGAGTTGGCGACCGTTGGTCTTATTGTTGCTGGTGTTATTGTTGACCAGCTCACTGACAGCGGTGAAGCTCATTCCAGCGGTGGAGCTGACAGGCCTCTTTGACAGTTTTAGGCGAGAGGCTACCTTCCTCGCTCCCTTATCGTGGGCGCCAAAAATGTTTTGGGACCGAGGGCAACTTACTACCGATCCCTGGGTATTTCCGCCAACCGGGGAGGTAAGTCGCTGGACGGAGTTTGGCAGCTATGTGGGGATTATACCGGTACTTTTGTTGGTGGTACTCTTGGACTAGATGTAAATAGTTCCTCTGTGCTCACTCAAGGCGCGGCATCTTCTGTATTAACCGCTGAAACTAAAGTGGCTGGTATTAGCGCGGTCAAAGCTGCTGTAAATATCAAAGGCGCTTGTTTTATCGATGACACCACAGACCAAGAAGCTCAAGACCTCGCAA
>JACZRJ010000096.1 GCA_022574795.1 Patescibacteria group bacterium
AGTTTTACGTCAGTGGCAGGCAAAGGGACTACATTTTTTATTACGCTACCAATTGAAGGAAAATCAAAAATGAAAAATGAAAAATAAAAACCACCTCGCGGAGTCGCTCCGCTCCCACGGGGCAGGCAACACAAAAGTTAAAATGGCGACAACTCTCGTTTTCATTTAGTATTCCTGGCTGTTACTCTAATTTCATGACACAAGTTACATGACGCAAGGCCAGCACACGATTTTAATAGTTGAGGATGATGTCCGCATGCAACAAGCGCTCAAAGATCGTTTGCATGAGGAGGGTTATCGGGTACTGGTGGCTGATAGCGTTGATCCGGGCATGGCCATACTGCGCAAAGAAAAAATTGCGTTAATACTTTTGGATCTGCGGTTGGATGAGAAGTCTGGCTTAACCTTAATGGATGAGATGCGCGAGGATCCAGCTATTGATCACAAAAAAATTGTGACGGTGGTGCTCACGGCGATAGCTGACCCGGCCATGGTAGCCGATGTTATGGGACATGGCACAACCGATTATTTGGTGAAGTCTGACAATTCGCTTGATGATATTGCCGCTTTTATTGGCAAAAAGCTGGCGAAAGTAGAATGACAAATTTCTAATTTCTAATTACTAATCAATGACGAATATCCAATTCACCATGACCAAAGGACACGCTTATTTTTCGGTACTGGAACATCTGTAATCATTGATGCTGTGGCCAAGTTATTACTCGTGGAAGATGATGCCTTGCTCGTGCGCCTCTATCAAAAAAAATTTACTAAAGATGGTTACGAGGTGGTGTCTGCTAAAGACGGCGAAGCTGGGTTGGCGTTAATTGATAAAGAGCAGCCTGATTTGGTTTTGCTTGATATCATGATGCCGAAACTGTCGGGCTTGGAGATGCTGGAGAGGATTAAAGCTAATCCGGCCACACGCAGTATACCAGTAGTGATATTGTCTAATTTAGGGGGTGAGGAGGAACAGGAAAGGGCGCTGGAGCTTGGCGCGGTGGCCTATATTGTCAAAGCTAACAATGATCCGGCTAAAGTATCTGCCAAGATACGGGAAATATTACAGGCTAGTACCCGTGACAAAGAGTTGCCAGGAGCTGTTTCCACGGGGTGAGTTGTAAATGACAAATTACTAATTTCTAGTCAAATCCCAATGATGAAATGACCAAGGCGACGACGCGCGGCTCGTTTGGTCATTCGAGTTTATACCTTGGGCATTATGTAGAAAATAAACATTAGAAATTAGTCATGGCGAAGCCTATCTGGCTTCGCTGGCGCTTTTGGCCAGGAATTTGGCTAGGAAGAAGAAGGGAGCCAGGGAGAGTAAGAGCAAACCGAAGGCTACTAAGAAACTGGTTTGGGTGCCGGCTTTGAGTGCATCGAGCAATTCTTGTTCGGGAAGGCCGGCGGCCAGGGCTCCAATTCGTACACCGTCGATATTTGTTAGCGGTATGGCGGCTACGAAATACGGTTGGGAGGCAAAACTGGACGTGCCAGAAAATATTTTTCCTTCATGAAGGGTGGTATTGATAATTTCTGGGTCTTCGATGGTGGCGGCCACTAACGGGCGACCATTGTCATCTCGAAGAGTAGTGGCTACCAGAGCTTGCTCGGCGTACACGGTTACACTGAGACCGGTGACGTTGCCCACGCGGTCGACAAAGGCGGTATCGAGCGGGGTATCTACTAAGATGGCGCCGACTACTTGGCCGTCGTTGACGAGAGGAGTTCCGGCCCGAATTATAATTGCCGGGGCCTCTGGGCCTGGCTGCAAAATAGGTGAGCCAGCCAGCTCGCCTTTCAAGACGCGGATAGCTACCGGATCTTGGGCGAAACTTTGGCCAATGATACTTTCTGCGCCAATGGTGGTAATGATCTCACCGCCGGCGTTAAGTACATAGGCAGCAGACACTTTATAATCGGTGATAGGATCGCCGAGCTCATCCCTGGCTTGATCTGAATTATTATCTTGAGCGGCGCTAATAAGCCCGCCTCGAGCACCTATAGCAGCGGAGGTGAAGATGGTTCTATCGGTTAATTCCGATAAGACTAGGGCATAGGTTCTAACGTCAGCCTCAATGCTTTTTAAGGCTTGCTGCTCAGCTGTATTGAATAAGACAGTGGTAAAAATAACCGTGGATAATACAAAGGAGGTCAGGCCGATGGCAACAACCGCTAAATAAAATTGAGGTAATAGTCGGAGGGTGATGTAATGCCAGGACCAAATGACGAGGAGCGCGACGCCGGCGAGTATGAGGAAGTGTTCTACATACCAGGCCAGGCCAAAGGGCTCGAAAATAATAGCCAGGAATCCACTGTGAACACTCGGCAGAGCATTTATTGCCTCAAGCAGCCAGGCCGGAACGAGCAGCGCCATGGCCGCAGCCAGGGTTTTGAGTTCCTTGGTTTGCCCTCTTGTTATGTGAGCTATCAGCCGTGCGATGAGGCCAAGACCGATGATTGCGCCCAATAGGGTTGCTATAAAAATAGTGAGTTCAGGCAGGGTCATTATTCTTTTGTTACATATCGATTGCTGACCCACCCTACAGTATTTCCATCGACCTGTATCCTAGACCATTTGTCAGTCTACTCTAATAAGGTGAAGACATGTCCTGGGGCGACGGTAGTGAGAATTTCGTGGGTGGTGCTAGCGCCTTCCCTGACATTTAGGAAGCCTGTTTCGGTGGCAGTTACAGTTATTTTGGGTAGGTCAGCTTCTTTGTCGGGAGTAGGCTCAGATTCAGGTGTTGGCTCCTCTTCGGCAGCGGGAGATTCTTCTAGTTCAGCCGTTGGACTGGCGGGGGTCACTAATTCATCGCTGGGAGGCGGTCTGGAATCAGGAGTTTTAGCAGAAAAAATGCGAAGCCAGGTAAAGATGAGTGCGGCGACGATAACAATAATAATCAGACCGACAATAATATTTAAGGGACGAGCCCAGAAAGGTGCGCGAGCTGGTCGGCTGAGATTTAAGGCTGCCTGAGATTTAAGTTTTATTTTTTCTATAGCGGCTTCCCCCGACCTCATTAGGGCTGGATCGTCTGCCGAAGCTGGGTCTGGCTTTTGCCGACGTCGTAGCTGGGCTAAATCCTTGGGTTGTAGTGGAACTCCTTCAGCAAAATATCCAGCGGTGGTCGCGGCCACGCCACCAATTAAGATTAGCGCTGTGATGGTGGCGAATATCGGCCCGATAAGGCCGATGCCGTGCAGGGCACTCCAAAAAGCTAGCAGGAAAAAACCCACGGCTCTTAGGCCCGTTTTAAACTCTCGGCGTACGGCCCAGGCATCTACATTAAGCCAAGCGGCGGCAAAGAAGGCAAACACCCCGAAAGCGCTAATAACGAATTGAATATTACTGAGCCAAAAAGGTAACGGTATCATACGAATTTCTAATTATTTTACTGTATTTCTCCAAGGATGTTGACT
>JACZRJ010000097.1 GCA_022574795.1 Patescibacteria group bacterium
AAAACGCTTGCCTTCCCGATTGATACGACCGTATTTCTCTCCCGAATTTCGCATACTCTTATTATACCCACACCCCAAACTTCTAGCATACGTTTTTGTCAAATATAGATACTCTTGCCAAATGCCTGCGTAATTCCTATGATATCCTCATGATGAAAACTAAACTAACTTATTGAATTTTAGCTATTAGCGTCCTGGCTATCGTCGGACTGACTGCTACTGCCTACGCCAGTTTACGCCCAGGCCATTTCGGATTTGGCCATGGCCTCGGCAGCTGGTCACAGAAGTTTAGCAATGTAGGAATCGACTCAGATCAACTGAAAGCAGATATTCAAACCGGCCAATCATTTAAAGAGGCCCTAGCCAACCAAGACATCAGCCAAGAGGACCTACTGGCCCAGAAAAAACAATACCTGCAAACCAAGTTGGCTGCCTTAGTCGCCTCCGGCGAGCTCACCCAAGAACAAGCCGACCAGCGCCTTGAGATGATCAACAATCACCTGACAAAGAAAGACGGCTCAAAGTTTCGCCACCGCGGTTTCAAACAGCACCACAACAAACACAACTGGCCCGGCTTCAGCAAGTAACGTACGAGGGCAATTACGCTACTCGTACCGGATCTCGATCCGATCCCCATCTTTCATTAAGTAATTCTCAAAATCAAAGTTCTCCTCACCGTTGACGAACATCTTAACGGTACCCTCTTCGCCGTTGCAAGACTCAAAAATACACTGGGAATTAAATTCCTTACTCCAGGTGTCAAAAAACTTTGCCAGGCGAGTATCACGTTCCCGAACCGATCGATTTATCTCCAAGTGAATCCGATCATTTACATTATGGGTATGCGTATCGGCTTTAAGACCCCCCACACCAATGTTAGCCGGAATCGTCACGCGCTCTCCTTTGATGGTAATTGATATCTCCGGATGCCAATGAATACCACGACGAGAGATCTGTGGATTATCACCCTCGTTTGTCTTTGGCGAACGAACAATAGCCCACCCAGCTAGCACAACCAAAACTATTGGAATACCCCACAGAACTACCAGGCGCACCTTCTTAGTGCGCTTCGTAGTCAAGCGTTCTTTCTCTTGTGCTGCACTGCGCTCTTCACGCCGTTGCTTTTTTCGCAGCCCCTTAGAGTCTCGCTGCTCTGCTGAGCCATCTGACTCCACATCATCATTCATATGTAATTGCAATTAGTAATTAACCAAAAAGAATACCAGGTAGTTCGTTCAATATACAGAAGGGAACACAAAGGTGCAGGCACATTGCCGCTATAACCCTTTCAGCTCAAGTAACCCTTCTGAAAAAGAGGGGCGCGATCCTGGCTTAATTTGATCATACATCCAAGCCGGAATGCCAATATCAGCTAACAATATTCGACCACTGGCTTGCTGTCCTGACGAAGTCTCGAACGCCTTTTTCGGTAAAGCCAGTGCCAGAGTACTGTCGGCTTTGATACATGGCTGCAAGCACTCACCACTAGTTGGCTCAAGACCCGACGGCAAATCATAAGCGATCACCAAAGCTTTAGTTTTATTAATCACCTCGATTGCTTCAGCAAACAGGCCGCGCGGTGGCCCCTCCAGGTGATAGCCAATCAACGAATCAAGTATCACATCACTGTCACTAAGATCCGTCTGGCTAGGCTTAAACTGACTCACGGGTATCTTCATGTCCTGCGCAATCTTCAGCTGATGCTGGGCATCAACTGATATCCTTTGATCAAGCAGGAGAATCTGTACCTCCCAGCCATAGTTCACCAACTGCCGAGCTGCCGCCAGCCCATCCCCGCCTTTATTGCCTGTGCCAACCACGATTGTTACTACAGCATCAGCGTCAATGTCCAATAACTCAAAAAGACGAACCATCTGCCAACCTGCCAACTCCATCATCTGCCGAATCTCTAGACCGGCTTCAACCGCAACTTGGTCCAGTCGTTCCATTTCAATCCCTGAGGCGTGGTAGATCATCTAGCAATATCACTCCGGGGTTATCAGACTTTAGAGCTCCTCAAATAGTATTCCGCACAATCTTGAGCACCTTGAGTTACCAGAGAATTTTCTGCTTTCACCCTATAACAGGTCAGCTTCCCGCGCCGCGCGGGCGAGAGTAAACCAGCTAACTCCAGCATTTTGAGTTGCTCCAATGTCGCCGAAACAGACAGATTAAACAGCTGAACCATATCAGTCAGGCAGAGATTCTGCCCTGGGGCAAGTAACCTAAAAAACCACGGCGCGTCTGGTCACGCAACGCGCCTAATACCCTGGGTAACTGGCTGGTGTTTGCGGTAGATTTATTCTGTAAGGCCTGCACCTGCTTAGCCGATACCACACCGACATTGATTAATTTAATTAATTAAGCAATAGTTTAATCATAATATTTGCTCACCCTACGTCAAGCATCCTCCGAACTAACTCAAGCCATGCCGAAAAAACCCGTCTCACCATTAGTGACCTTCACCACCACGCTAGAGCGTGTTGGACAACAAATGAACGCGAACCCCAGCACCATCGCACTCTTAAGCCAGCCGCAACGGGTGATCGAGGTCGCTATTCCTGTCGAACGAGATGATGGTTCATTATCCGTTTGGCACGGATACCGCGTCCAACACAACAACGTGCGCGGACCATACAAAGGTGGCATCCGCTTTCATCCTCAGGTTAATCTTGATGAAATCAAAGCCTTGTCTGCCTGGATGACGCTAAAATCTGCAGTGGTTGATATTCCGTACGGCGGTGCTAAAGGAGGTATCACGATTGATCCCCAAGAGCTCTCCGACCGCGAACTGCAACGACTATCACGCGCCTTCATCGAGCGCCTGGGGAAAAACATTGGACCAACCACAGACATTCCGGCCCCCGATGTAAACACCAACGCCATAATCATGGCCTGGTTCACCGATGAGTACGCCCGCCTGCACGACGGTGCCGAGCATGTCCAAGCTGCTTTTACCGGCAAACCACTCAGCCTCGGCGGCAGTCAGGGACGAGACGCAGCTACCGGCAGAGGCGGGCTTTTTGTACTCCTGGAGTACCTCAAACAACTAGCTCAGGATTCTAAAGATATGACTGTCGCCGTCCAGGGTTTCGGCAATGTTGGTTCATGGTTTGCTCGTCTGGCCAGCGAGGCCGGCTTCAGAATAGTCGCCGTCTCGGATGCTAACGGCGCTCTGTATCATCCCGCTGGCCTCGATATCGAGCAGCTGTATCAAGCGCTCAAAACCGGCGGCACGCTCGATCAAAATGTCTGTTATCCCAAACTTAGTGTTGAACAGGCCGGTCAACAGACAGCCAACTGTGAGCTCATTTCTAACCAGCAGCTCCTGGAACTGGACGTTGATATCCTAGTCCCGGCAGCTATCGAGAACCAGCTCCATGACAACA
>JACZRJ010000098.1 GCA_022574795.1 Patescibacteria group bacterium
CGATTCCGCTCACCCGCTCAAAAATGCACAGGCATTTTTGCCCAGCGAAGCTCGAAGAGCGAAGTTGGGCTGATATAATAATTAATGGTGGCTGACCTGCTCCGTAGAAAACATCTCAAAAGACAGGCAGCACAATCATCACATTGTGGCTGAACACTCTGAGCATCATCTCTCGACTTTGACTCCAGTAAGACCTAGCTTTGAGGGCGGCACCAAAGTTGCGTTTCAACATACTCATCACAGTTTCCACCTGCCAACGTTGACCATAGGTTTGACGATCGAAGTTGGTCGCCATCTGACGCCGATAATGTGTCAGTGGCAGTTTAGTAGTGGGACGTCCAATCCTGGCGGGAATAATAGTTTTAGTGTGGTACTTAGTCCGAACCAGAGAGTGTGAAGCTTCACTGTCATAGCCAGCATCAGCCAACAGGGTGTCCAGGGGCCGTTGTTGGGAGGCCTCACTAAGAGCTTCTTGGTAATGAGTAATGTCTGGTCCTGGTCCCTGACCTGTGACACCAGACAGGATCAGGTGATTGGCACAGTCGCACACCAGGCCAAGCTTAGGATATCGAGCATAGGTCGTCTGCTGGTATTGTAAGGGGTCGTTTTTACTACGACGCTTCACAAAGTAATGGGAGACATGATGTGACTCAAAGCCGGTACTGTCCAGGGCGGCTAGTTGAACCTTTGGCTTGATGAGCTTCTCTTGAGCAGCAATTGTCAGGATACCTGCAATTAGTTTCCTCATGATCTTTTTCTTCAGCAGTCTGGCAGCTGCCTTCTGCAGGGTGGTGTAGTGCGGTACTGTCTTAAGCCCTAATACTTTCCTTAAATCTGAAGAATCCTCCAGAATAGCAGTGATACCACGGTAGTCTGTGGCGAAAAACTCTTTTAATACTAAACAGGCCACTAGTTGTGGCTGGGTGAACTTATGAGGTGAGCATTGGTGACTGTAGGGAGGTAAAGCTTCTTTGGCTGCCAGGTAAGCTACCCGGGCTGTTTGTTTGGGTGATTTTGATGTTTGCATGATGGGAGTGTAGCAGGCTGGATCGACAAGGTTTTCGACAGAGCATGGCTGACCCCAATACCCCATCGACAATGCGGATTATTGATATTTCAAAAGAGCCCTAAAATAAGCTCGGAAATTGTTTTCTTTTTATTGAATATCCTCAAGGGTGTTTTGCCGGTCGGTTTCGTGTTGCTGAACTTTTAGACGAGTATCATCAAGACGATTTTTTAGATTGGAGCTGCGTAGTTCAATTAACTGTTCACGATTGTTCTCACGGCGCTTAAGGGAGTCTTCGCTTTGTTCTTGTCGCAACTGTTGGCGATCGGACCTTCGATCTAGTCTGGTATCTTGTCCTTGTTGTTGGCGTTGTTGCACTTGTTGGCGGCGATTTTGACGAGCGCGGGATCTATTATCTCGGCGTTGTTGCAATAGTTCTTGTCGCTGGTCGCTACGCTCTACTGCCTGCAATTTCCACTCAGCTTGGCGCTCAGAGCGCTGCTGGCGCCAATCGGTAAAACGAGCTTCAAGTTTGTCTTTGAGCTCTTGGCGTCTAGCAATGAACCGCTCAGCTCGGTCTTGTAATGCTTGCTGATGCTCCTCAACTTTGACCAGACATTCTTCATCGCCAATCTGCGCGCAGGCTGCTGCTTTGCGATCTAGGCGATGCAAGCGTACCCGATACTGAGCGGCTTTCTTGGTTGCGTTGAAGGTAAAGACACTGACAAGATTGTCGCGAACTCGCTCCCACCAATAGGTTACACCATTGGTCGTGGGCAGAGCCTCCGCTGCTAGGTTTGTCTCCAAATCGGAGTTAGTGAGCCCCTCATCATCAAAATTAGTCGAGGTATCGCTGTCGGTTGTTGTCTCGCTGGTTGCATTCACGCTATCAGAGTCGGTTATGCTCGTGCCCACCTGCGCCTGAGCTGCTACAGGTAGCAGAAAGGTGAACAGGCTCGCTACGACAGCGATTTTGATGGAGGTCATCTCAAATATCAGTGTAGCACGTTTTTGTTTTTTTAATATTCAAGGTGGCTGCCTCGATATCTCAACTAGTTATTATATGGCTTTATATAGCCTATAAGTTATCTGATTAGTGCGCAGAAGATAATGTCTATTGACAGAACTACGACGAGATGTTAAGGTTGCATGTTTTAACGAGTCTGGCAGTTGTATAGCTGCCAGGCTTTTTTGTTGGCCATGGACAGTTCGCTATCGACGTGACTGCTCCTAGCTAGCCCCGCACAGTTTCCGTCCGCGGGTTAAGCCATAACACCCTAGGTTATGCATTTACGTTACTCAGACGTGCTAGAGATCGACAGACGGAAACAAACACTCACTACACTGACACTGCTTATAGCAATAGTTACCTCAACGTTGGTGCCCATGCCGGCGCTGGCTTTTGAGGCCCAATTGCCGACCGCTACAACTGCGGCATTTCAGGCGACGGTTACTGTGGTTGGCCGTGATCTACCGGTGTCTGTTGATTGGGTTGCTCGATCACGTCATAGTTATGTGAGCGCAGGTGGGGTCTTAAGCTATGCTTCACCCGTGACTATCGTTGGTAATTGGCCAATGAAACGTACATTAGCTCTGGCAATTATTCCGACACGCTATCCTGCCGAGCCCCAAAAAACTATTCCTTTAGTGTTAGAAGGCGAGGCAAGCTATTACAGTAGAGCTGGCTGTCTCGGCTGTAATGCTGGAAGAATAATGGCTAATGGGCAGCCACTGAATGACAGTGCGCTTACCATGGCTATCGGTGCAGATAAAAAGCACTTAGTCGGGCGTCGAGCTAATGTAACGAGTCTGGCGACGGGGCTATCGACTGAGGTGACCATTACTGATACTGGTAGCTTTTACCGAGGTCAGTATGGTAATCGCGTTGCCGACCTTACTATTGCTACCAAGCAAGCAATTGGTATGAAGGGCGGCGTCGGTCAGGTACGCGTCGAAATCTACTAAGTTCCCGCACATTTTAGGAAGACCCTCCTGGTTATGGGAGGGTCTTTTAGATTACAGCTACTCATTGACCAAAGAAGACTAATATGCTATTGTGTATATAAGCCTGCCTCACCGAAGCAGGCTGTTTTATATCTCCTTTTACCTATTTACCTTCAATTTGCTGGCATCCTTGCCTTTTAGCTTCGAAAAAACGATCTAACTGATTTGTTATGTTTGCAAGTTACAAAAAACACAGTGACTAAAAAATCAGTATCCAGGTTAAATAACACTGATCTTATTGATAGATTAAATATCTGCTTGCTACCATTTTTTAAAACATTCAAATTTAGCATTCCAAAACAGGGTTAGTATAAAAAACTGTCCCTATTTTGTCCCCCGTTTTGCACAAAGTATATTTT
>JACZRJ010000099.1 GCA_022574795.1 Patescibacteria group bacterium
AATGCGCTTAATCATATTGTCTAAACAACACTCCTATGCACGCTAACCACGTTCACTCTACTGCTTATAACGTCGCCGCCGAACACCTCGCTGGTTGGCAGCGGTCCCTCGCCGAACTAAAAAATAACGAGCGACAAAACCGTAAGAACTTCGAGAAAATAAGCCTGATACAACAACGTGACATGCTCCAGCCACTGCTTGATCTGGCTGATAATTTTGCCGCCGTAGTCAAGCACGTGCCAGCTGAGCTCAAAAAAAATACCTGGGCGACGGGGGTGCTACATGTTTCTCGCCAGCTGACCGAAACGCTATCTACCTATGGCGTGGCCACGATGGATGTTAAAGACCAAGAATTTGACCCCCAAAAACATGAAGCCGTCGGCCAAGTATCCAGCAAAAAAGTATCGCCAGGACACGTTGTCGAGGTCGTAGCCAACGGTTATATGCTAGGCGATGCAGTCTTACGACCAGCCAAAGTTAAAATTGCCAAGCAATAGTTAGTCGTTACTGACCGGCGACAAGAATTATTTTTTGCCACCGGTCATTAATAACTAATTATCAGTAATAAAAAACGTATGAGTACAATACTAGGAATAGATCTTGGTACCACCAATTCTGCTGTGGCAGTAATCAAAGGTGGCGAGCCATCAATCATTGAAAATAGCGAAGGCAGCCGCACGACGCCTTCGGTTGTAGCTGTTAATAAGACCGGTGAGCGGCTCGTCGGAATCCTAGCCAAGCGGCAGGCAGCGGTAAACCCAACCAACACCATCTTCTCGGCTAAGCGTCTGGTGGGACGGCGCTTTAACGATGATGAGGTGCAAAAAGATAAAGCCATACTACCGTACGAACTACAGGAAGGTTCCGAGAATAGCGTCGAGCTTAAACTCGGTGACAAATGGCTCAGACCAGCCGAAGTATTAGCGATGGTCTTACAAAAACTCAAGACCGACGCCGAGACCAAGCTGGGCACCACCATTACCGAAGCTGTGATCACGGTACCAGCCTACTTTGACGACGCTCAGCGCAAGGCGACGAAAGACGCTGGCAAGATTGCTGGGCTTGACGTTAAGCGCATTATTAATGAGCCCACCGCTGCTGCCCTGGCCTACGGTCTTGATAAGAAAAAAGATGAGAAAATCCTCGTCTTCGATTTGGGCGGCGGTACCTTTGATGTCTCTATCCTCGAAGTATCGGCCGACACCATCGAAGTTAAAGCTACCCACGGCGATACCCACCTTGGTGGAGATGACTTTGACCAGCGTATTATCAATTGGTTAGTGAGCGAATTTAAAGCCCAGGAAGGCATCGATTTGAGCAATGACACCATGGCTATGCAACGCCTCAAAGAAGCAGCCGAAAAGGCCAAGCACGAACTTTCCAGCTCGACAACCACCGAGGTTAACCAGCCGTTTATTACCACCGATGAAGCTGGTCCCAAGCACCTGGTCATGACTATAACCCGCGCTAAGCTTGAAGAGTTAGTCGATGATCTCGTTGACCGGACCATCGCGGTGACCAAAGAAGCTTTAGCTGAAGCCAAACTAACTGCCGCTGACATCAACGAAGTCATCATGGTTGGTGGTCAAACTCGCATGCCTAAGATTACGGAGTTGGTTAAGGAGCTTCTAGGCAAAGACCCGCATCAGGGTATTAATCCCGATGAGGTTGTTGCCCTTGGCGCTGCCATTCAGGGAGGCATCCTTGGCGGAGACGTTAAAGACGTGCTACTGCTTGATGTAACCCCGCTAACCCTAGGTTTAGAGACCCTGGGAGGCGTGCGCACCCCTTTGATCGAGAAAAACACTACGGTACCAACAAAAAAGTCACAAGTCTTTTCAACTGCCGCAGACAATCAGTCACAGGTTGAAGTCCATGTTCTGCAGGGGGAGAGAGAAATGGCCTCAGACAATAAATCGCTTGGCCGAGTTATCTTAGACAGCATTGCTCCGGCACCCCGGGGTACGCCTCAAATTGACGTGACTTTTGATATCGACGCCAACGGCATTCTTAATGTCTCCGCTAAGGACAAAGGAACCAATAAGGAGCAGCAGATCAGAATTGAGGGTAGCTCTGGCATTTCGGAGGAGGAAATTAATCGCATGGTTGACGAAGCCAAGGAACACGCTGCCGAGGATCAGAAAAAGAAGGAAGCTATTGAAGTCAAAAATCAGGCTGAGCAAAGTATCTATGCCACCGAGAAAGCCCTTAAGGAGGCCGGCGACAAAGTCGACCAGGCAACCAGTAAAGCTATCAAGGGCAAGATAGAGGCCTTAAGCAAGGTCAAAGACGGTACTGACACCACCGCGATCAAGCAAGCTACGCAGGAACTTACCCAAACTGCGCAAAAGTTAGGTGAACAGCTGCAGCAAAAGGCGCCCGCTAAGCAGACGGCCTCGCAGCCCAGCCCAGCGCCCGACAACGTTGTTGAAGGTCAAGCAGTTGAGGGGAAAGTAAAGCAGAAAAAATAATTCCCGGATAGCCCGGGGAAGCCAAGCTCATCATCGTGGTACGGTACGACTAACATCTTTAGCGCTATGGAAACTGCTACCAAAAAGGAGATCGGGTTAATCGTTGTTGCCACACTGTTCGGCCTCATCGCCCTGGTCTCCTTTGTCCTCATAGTACGCAGCAGCCTGACCACTCCGTATCTCATTCCTCTCGCAATAGTCTTGGATATACTGTGGGTCTCTGTCGCCAGCTTGGCCCTCGGCCTGGCGAGGCATAAATACAGCATCGCAGCGCTACTAATCATTATGATCGGTACCGTGCTGATTGCCGGTCAAGCATCGCTCAGCTCAATTATTGGCGCCACAGTTTTGCTCGTGGCAATTGTAGCTGGCCGGCGCATTCTTGTTAGCGAGCTGTCCGAACGTATCCATTATCGTACCCACCGCTCGTTTAGCTCCGGGATTAGGCTCCTCCTGACAGGGATAATGGTCGCTCAGGCTAGCCTGGCTGTTAGTAGCACCGAGGCAGTCATAGCGACAGAGGGAATTCAGATCAATGAAGAGTTTGTAGCTAATACCCTTAAGCCCATTGATCCCTTTGTGTCTTCACTCATACCTGGCCTATCTGAACTCGACAACACTGCGAGCTTAGACGATGTCATTGCGACCCAAAATCCGAGCGCCAGTGAAACCGAGCGCGAGCTTTTTAAACGAGAGCTATTTAGAACTCTGGGCATTCCCGACACGCCGAGCAGCAATATGAGTATTACTGGAGCTTTGACAGCTAAGGGTAGCAAGCTTTTAGCTGAGAAAAGCCAAGCCTATCCTCTAGTTGCCTCTGCCGGCTTGATCTCACTAGCGCTGGACGCCATCGCCGCCAGGTCCCTGAAGGAAAAAGAGGACTCCATCCTGCTGC
>JACZRJ010000100.1 GCA_022574795.1 Patescibacteria group bacterium
GATGAGCTAAGCAAGGGATCGACATGTGCGGACGGTGGGACTCGAACCCACAAGAGCGTGCGCTCACATCCCCCTCAAGGATGCGTGTTTACCAAATTTCACCACGTCCGCCGTATCGAGAGAATAACCGCTACCCCGCCCTCATTCAAGCTGTCAGAGCAGCGTTTGCTGCGCTGCTGCTTCTGCTACCTCAGGATCAATCGCCAAGGTGCCGGCCTGATTAATAAGCTCCAACACCTTTGGTATCTTAGCAAAATCTTCATGTAGCACCGGACGTAGGTCACCGCGATATAGAGCTGCCGCCGGATGATACATCGGCAAGATAACCTGCCGGCCGGCCGGCAAACCTGACCGCTTAATCACTACCCGCTTAGGTTCTCCGTGAATTTTAGAGATCGAGAGACCGTCACCCAAGAAGTGCTCCATCGAAAATCGTCCCAAAGTAACAATTATCTTCGGCTGAATAATCTCGATCTGTTTGTTCAGCCAGGGAACGTATTCTTCAATTTCGACTGGCAAAGGGTCGCGATTGCCCGGGGCCCGATGTTTAATGATATTCGCAATAAAGACGTCCTGACGCCGAAGGCCAATCGATTCAATCAGCTCAGTTAAGAATTTGCCCGCCGCGCCTACAAATGGCCGACCTTGCTCATCCTCATCCTTACCGGGGCCCTCGCCCACAAACACGATCTCAGCATCAGGATTACCTTCACCGGGCACACCATTAGTCGCCACCGATTTAAGTGACAGCTCCTTGGCTAGCCATTCAGTATTAAGCGTATCCAGGGCCTTTTGCTTGTGCTGCTTAGTCATTTCACCGTGCGCCATTTCTTTAAGAAAGCCAGATCATGGTTAATATCCTTGTCGGGCTTCGTCTCCAAGATAAAGTTTACCTGCTGTAGATCAGTATGCGCCAGCATAGCTTTAAACCCCCCGGCTCCAATCTTCCCTTGACCAATGTGCTCATGCCGATCCTTATGCTCACCGAGGCCCGCCAGGGAGTCATTAACATGCACCAGCTTAAGTTTCGAAATGCCCAAATGCTGGCGAAACTGCTTCATGGTCTGCTCCCAACCGCTGGCACTGCTAACATCATAGCCGGAAGCAAACAAATGGCAGGTATCAAGGCAAACCTTAACGTCCTTGCGCCCCACCCCCTTCAGGAGGTGAGCCAGCTGTTCAAAACTATCTCCCAGCACCGCTCCCGCCCCGGCTGATATCTCCAACAGCAATTCCGTAGGAAAGGTGGCCTTACCGTCATATATCTTTTTGAGTCCCTCGATGGCTTGCTTGAGTGCACTATTTGGCACGGTTTCAGTAGCCTCTCCTGGTTTGAGATGATCCTTAGCTGATCCTAGATGTGTCATCACATATTTCACGCCGAGCTGGCTACCTCGCTCAAGCTCTTCGCGAACCACACTGGTAGATCCGTGATAAATCCGCTTATTCTTAGAAGCAAAGTTGATGTAATAGGGCGTATGTATGTAACTCTCCAGGCCATATTTCTTAGCCCGAGACTTAAATAAAGCCGCTTGCTCAGCTGAAATGTCGGGTGCCCCGCCGCCTCGCGGACTCCGAGAGAAAAACTGAAAACATTCAGCCTGCATCTCCTTAGCGTTATCCGGTGCCTTGTCAACACCTCCCGCAGCGGACACATGCAATCCAACTCTTTGATACTTGACCATAATTAACAACGGTAGCTGGCTCTTGGATCAGCAGCAAGCTAGTAGTTTGCCCTCAATATAACCCCCTCAAGGTAACCATTATTCTGCGGTGGCAACCTAGTGCGCCACCTCGGCTATCTTATCCGCCCAAGATGATCTCAAGTCCCGGAAGATCTTCTATAATGATCTCTTCAATATCTACCTGTACCACATCATCGCTGCCAGCCTCAGGCGTACTTTCGCCCTCAGCAGTGGTGTTTGTTTCCTCGCTATCGTCAGTAGGTACCTCGTCTGTTTCGAACTCACCGCCATACTCAACTGTGCTGCCGTCTTCAAGGGCGACCAGAGCATACCAGGAGAACTGAGTGTCTTTTCCGGGTTCCTCCCCAGTCAGAGTCACGGTAAAGCCTGCTGCAGTAACGTCTGAGACCGTGTATGAGACTGTGCTATCGTCACTGGTAACATTGACAGTTGGCACACCCAAGAATGACTGATTAAAGGAGATTTGAGCCCACTGTTGTCCTTCCGGAATCGTTACTTCGCCTACCTGCTCATTACTGCGGCTCAGTGCACCAGTAACCTCAACATCACCTTCAACCAGCAGGTTACCAAACAGGGTGGTGTCACCGTGGACGAATAACGCGTCCGCCAGGTAGATGGTGTCGACTATCAGATCAGCGTATAGCGTGACGTCGCTGCGGACGGTCAACTCACCCAGAATATCAGCATTGTTTTCAACGGTTAACAGACCAGTGATAGCAATGTCTTGCCAGAAAATTTCATTAGACTGTAGGTCGTCAGGGGTAGTTGGTAGGGGTTCATCACTGCCAGCTGCATCGTTATCGGTGGTCTCCCCTGCCACCAGACCCTGTTCCTCAAGTGACGTTAGTCGGGCCCCAAGGCTATCGACTCGTGACAGCAGTGACTCAGCCAACACTTCTTCAGTTTCTGCATTTTCTATCGTCAGAGCGCTTAAGTCAACGCCAACCAAATCAGCCACCGCGATAATTTCCTCTTGCTGCTCATTAATGGCATTGACCAGGATAGCGGTGAGCTGTTTGTATTTGACCCCCTCTATCTGCTCGTCGACATAGGTGATCAGGAGAGGGTAGATGGCGGCGACTTCCTCAGCGATGAAACCAAGATCAGGTTCCTCACGACCTATCCAGTTGAAGCTGACCGGACGCAGCTGCTGAATAATATCTAGACCAGCGGTCAGATCAAGCACCTCTTCCTTATACCGGATACTTGAGCTGCAGGCTGACAGTAAGCCGGAATTTTCGCAGACAGTGGTGGCGGTGGCACCTCCAAACGAGCCAATGGTTACTTGACCGGCGGCTGAAACATCAAAGTTAGTGAAGTCGATGACGGCGGTGGTACCAGTGATGGTATTAGATCCCACGTTAATGGCGTTGGTGATGTTGTTCTCTGAGGCATCGATAGCGTGAAGGATAGAGGCACCAGTGATTAAGATAGCCGTGCCGCCACCGTCTTGTTGGATAGTTAAGGCCGTGGTACCAGTGGCACCAGTGTTGTCGTTCGTTATTTGGACGAGAGTGCTCAGCGCGGTATTAGAGGAGTTAGAGGCTAGGTCTAAGAGACGACCGGTAAAGGTAGTTTGGGTGTCGTTGATCAGGATGGAGACGTCGTTGTCAGCGCTATTTGCAACCGCCAGGTCAATATATCCATCTTG
>JACZRJ010000101.1 GCA_022574795.1 Patescibacteria group bacterium
CAATGCTGGCGGTGTTTGAGCACATCGAGCCGGCTCAATTACCTCCCCTGCTAGCTGAGATCCGACGAGTCTTGGCACCGGGAGGACGCTTAGTTATTACTACACCAGCCCGGTGGTCGGCTCCTGTTATAGATGTAATGGTGCACCTTGGTCTGATCAGTCACGAGGAAATAGATGAACATCAGCCACTGGTCTCTCGGGCTGCCTTACGGCGTTACTTAGAGACAGCCGGCTTTAACCACGAGCACATTGACCTCGGTCTTTTTGAGTTTGGCATGAACCAATGGGCTTATGCTGATAAGTGATTCCCCAATACAGGTACGGCCGCAGCGATCGGCTGTTGCTAGAACAACGCCTGACGAAAACGTACGGCGGCAAGGTGATCGGCCTAAGCACTATCCCCTAACCTTGTCGGTGATTATCCCCTGTTATAATGAGGAGGCGACTATTGCGGAGCTCCTCAATCGCGTAGCGGCGGTGGAAACTCCAGGGGTGAAGCGGGAAGTTTTGGTTGTCGACGATGGTTCGACTGACAATAGTGCTAAGCTCGTTCTAGAACATGCTTCCATTAACCAGTCCGTTCGCCTGCTCCAACAGCCAAATCAAGGTAAAGGCAGCGCGGTACGGGCAGGCTTAGCTGCGGCAGTTGGTGAGCTGGTGGTTATTCAAGATGCTGATCTTGAATATGATCCCGAGGACTGGCAGCAGATGTTGCTGTTATTTAAAAATCCAGACGTGCAAGTAGTGTTTGGTTCCAGGCGGATGCTCTCGACGAATCCAACCTCAGGTTTTTTCTACTACTGGGGAGCTGAGCTCATCAATATTATGACCAATGTACTCTACGGACGTCGGGTGACTGACCAGTTTACCTGCTATAAGATGATGCGACGCTCGATGTTGCCCCAGCTGCATCTTAAGAGTGATGGTTTTGAGTTTGATGCGGAGCTGGTGGCCAAGATTTTCCGAAAGGGTTTGGTAGTTTGTGAAGTACCGATTCGATACGCGCCGCGCACGGTGGAGCAGGGTAAAAAGATCCGGCCCCAGGATGGCCTGGACTGGCTATGGCAAATTTTAAAACACCGCTTTACTTCACCTAAATCCTGGTAGCAGCGCCGTTCTGACTCAGCCCCGCTGTGTCGCCCCGTTGAGACGGGGTTTCGTTGCAACTCAAGGGTTTTCGCTGCGGCTCAGTTGCGACTCAGCCCCACGGCCCACTTCGCTATAGCTTCACCCACTTCGCTCTAAAGAGCTTGGCGGGACACGGCGCGGGGCAGGAATATCTCTCTCATTGTGATTTACGTGTTTTCTGCATCACATTAAATTGTAGGTCTCGGCCAAGCGCCAAGCGTGTTTCAGCGTCAAGAGCAGGAATGGCAGAAAGAATGGTGGCGATTATTGGGACTAAGGCCCACTGCAGTAGCAGGCTAACGTATTTTGATGAGGAGACGTGCTCGGGTCTCGGTGGTAACAGCAACAGCGTCAGTGCAGCGGAGATTAAGAGGCCGCCCATGGCAATAGTCATCAGCGTACGAGCGACAAAGGGCAGGCTGTAGGAGAGGACGGTGGCGTGAAAGGCGGGGTCGCCAAAGAAAATGGGGATCCAACCGAGGCCGGCGATGATGATAGGCACCGTGGCCCAAGAAAAATGTCCCTCCAGCGTACGGAAGATGTAAATAAATTTGGTGCGGGCAGAAATTGCTGAGTTATTTTGAAAGCCTTGAGCCAAATACGGAAAGTTTTCAATTCCCCAAGCCCAGCGGCGCTTTTGCTTGTATTGGTTGACCAGGGTCTGCCACCACGATGGCGCTAGGGCGGCATCCATCGAGACTGAGGTATAGAGCGGCACGGTTCGATAGTCACCGTTATAGTGAAGCAAACACTGCCAGAAGATACGGGAGTCTTCCGAGATAATGGCACCATCCCAGTAACCAACTTCTTGCAAAGCCTTGAGAGTCATGCTGTGACTGGAAAACGTCACCAGGCGTTCGGGACGAGTAGATTCGATCATTTGCCAGAAGGTTGAGCCAGCGGCGATGACTCGAGAGAAAGCGGGTGCATCCCAGATATTATTATTGTACAAGGGCAGCGGCTGATAGCTGCAGCGATACCGATCTGGCTGCGTCAGAAAGGCGTAGGTCAGGTAGGCAAAATAGGAGGGGCTGACCACCGTATCGCTATCAAAATTACTCACTAAAACATTGTCACGGCTGATCGATTGCTCAGCCAGCTTTTTTTCCAGGGCTTTAATCCCCCAGTTGGCATTGGCGCTCTTGACCCGGGCTTCGTTTGGTAGGCCATCAGGGTGAAAGGAGGTGATAAAGGTTTGAAATGATTTGCCAAACTCTCGTCTGAGCTTGGCGGCCCGCTCGCGGGCCTGGGATCCGGCGCGCTCTTCGAAACCAACAACCACATGCAGCTGTTCTTTGGGAAAGTTGGTTTTCGTCAACGAGGTCAGCGAGGCTCGTAAGACCGTCAAGGACTCGTCATAGGTGGATAGGATGATGGCGTGATTTATTTTTGACCAATCAGGTATCACAACTGCCTCTTCGATTAGTTTGGTTACCTCACGGCGGTGCCTGGTTAATTCCCGAGCGATTAAACGATCGTTCTTATTGGCACTACCTTTGAGATGCCTCAGGCGGCGGGTAATTTTCTCTCGATAATTTTCTAGATTTGAGGAGACGCCTTGAGCGCGCTCAAGCCAATTAATGCGTTTATCGCGACGCAGCCTCAGGTAGCCCACCAGCAAGTAAACTGACATGTACCCGGCGCGAATTAAGGCATAGAGGTCAAACACGATGACAAAAATGGCAATCCAGAATGGAACTACGAAGGCAAGTAGCGTCAGCCCCAGCAACGTCCCCCAGGCTAGGGTGGCCGGGATAACTTCAAGTAGACGCCGGTTAATTTCGGTAACTGGAATCTCGATGATTGTTTTGGACCAGACGCTCGCGTTGGCAGTCATTGCTTTACAGATTAACGCGCCAGAGTAAATAAAGCGCTGCTATCAGGATAGCCTGAATGATCGGCATGACGCCCCACAATACCCAGGAGGCCCGCCGATCAGCCTCACCAACTGCTACTCCCAGCGAGATATTGAAGACGAGGAGAAGCCAGGCAATCAGAGGAATTCGGGAGATCCAGGCTGTGGCACCAATATAATCGATGCCTAGCTGGGCACTGTAGTGCAGTATGGCGGTAGGGTCATCAGCGGTGAAATACTGCGAGGTAATGGCCCAGAGCGTACCGTTGAGAAGAATGGTTACCGTGATTATCAAGGCCAACGGGCTCCTGACGATATTAGTTATAACTCTGGTAGACATATAGGAGAGATCAGCATTGCC
>JACZRJ010000102.1 GCA_022574795.1 Patescibacteria group bacterium
CAGGCTCACCATACAACAATCGCACCCTACTTCCTTCCTCGCTGGTAAAAGAGGCTACATAGCTACGTCCCGCACTGTCTGCTATCGCCTCAAAGCACACTCCCGGGTCAATCAGCTCATGCACCGTCCGCGGGCTAACCTGTACTTCCCGCAAGGGGGCCGCCTCCAGACCTTCTTTAATGACCAACCTAAAGGATCCAGGCTGGGTTAAGTCCAAATCAACCAGGGCTGATATACAAGTCAAATTATTGTGCCGCGCCACAAACGGCTGGTGTACCGAGAACTCTGGGGACAGCGCATCAGCCCGAGTACGACGCACAGGCCAGGGCTCAGCCAGCTGTTGCCGTATCGCGGCGCGGGAATAGAGCCGAGCGGGAAAAACATTCTCCCGCCGATACTCAAGCAGTTCATCACTAAATGGCGGCACCGTTACTAATTCGCTCCGGGGAACCAAGGGATGCCACAACCAGGCCGGCAACGCCAGCGCCAACACCGCTAAACCCACCACCAGACCTAGCCCCGCCGCTCGCCAGCGGTGAGGAAGCACTACCACATAACCAAGTATCGCCACCAAACCAACCAGAGCTACTACAACCTGAGCCGGCGCCGCGGCTACGCTGTCAAAGATCTGTTGCTTAACCAGGTGATCAAAAGCCACATAGGCCAGCGGTGCTACCCACAACAGAGGCCAACCAATAATCCCAACCAAAGCCCGCCGGCGCTTCGGCGAAGACAGGGCAGCCAGATCATCAAGTCCAATGGCAGCTAAGATTGCCAATCCCGTAACAGTCAGTAAAAGATAACGACCAGTTCCGCCAACCGCCGTCATTACTTCGCTTTCCACCAACAGACGATACAGGGGTGAATACTTCCCTAACGCCATCGCTACACCGATCACCACCAAGATCAAGGCCACCACGCGTTCGGTCAACCTGCGTCGACTGATAAAAAGTAGCGCCACCCCACTCAACGACAGCGGAACGAGACCAATGCCAGCAGCAAGCTCAAGCTGACTCTTCGCCCCCCAATAGGCCTCGCCGACACCGAACAGGTAGGGAGCTGCTACGCTCGCCAGCTGCGCGGGTGGCAAACTAAACTCATACAGTGCTGCCCTCTCCAGCCCGCCTTGACCGCGGGAAGTCTGCGAGAGAAATTCCCCAAAAGGCAACAGGCGCAGTGATGACAAGAAAAAACTGATCACCCCAACGAGCAAGAACAAACACACAATAGTGACCAGTATCCGACGGCGACTAGGTCCAGCTTGAGCTACCCGAGTAGCACTGATTGCCACCGCCCAAAGAGCTGCAATTACCGAGGCAAAGATCACTGTTTGCGGCTGGCCACTCATCACCATAACGCTAGCCACTAACGTTAGTATCACCCCACTGCGCACTGTCAACTTGTCTACCGCCACCGAAATGGCTAACAACAACCAGGGTAAGATCATCCCCGCGATATGCATGTTGATGTGAATAAAGTGAGCTACGGCATAGCCGTTAAAAACATAGACCGCGGCTCCCAAAACGGCGGCCGCAGCCGACAAACGACGATTTCTCAACCAGGCATACATGCCCAGCAGGCCCAGCAGAGCATGAAGCACAATTGAGCTTTGTAATAAATCCATCGTTGATACCGACAACGCCCGCAGAACCAAATGCAATGGCGTAAAAAAACCCAGCTGGCCCCAAGCCAATAGGGGATGACCTAATCCGAAATACGGGCTCCATTCCGGTAACCTCCAGCTGGCCTGAAATTGCGCAAAAACATGCTCAATTGGATAGTAGATGACCCTCAAGTCAGCGTGAGAAAAAAACTGACCATCAAATAGCGTCCGGCTAAAGAGTAGTAACCACAGCAAAACCAACCAACCCACGCTAACGCCATGAGCCTTCAGAACTCCGCGCAGACGGATTAGTAACTGCGGCATATTGTCTAGCAGCGTAGCACGCAACCTTCAGCTTGCTGTAGTAATCATCCTCGACGAATCTTCTTAACACTCTATGTCATCTTCCGTTAAGCGTTAAGATTAAGATAAAGTATTCATTCTTGAACCAGCCCCACGCCAATCTAAATGATCTCGTTCGTCAAAAATCGAGTTGCCCTTCTGGTAGCCAGCGCCGCAGTGGCTGCTGTCCTATTCAACCAAGCCTGGCATCCTTTATGGCAAGGGCACCTACAAACAGATATCATCGTCCATCACCAACAGGTTCAGGAATATTTGAAAACGGGTTCCTGGAGCAACATTTCGTACAAGGAGTATCAGCCTGGAGCCCTCTGGTTCTTTCTTGTACCCCATGCCCTGGCAGCTTTTCAAAACGACTACTCCGGGTATTTGTCTGGCACGTTGCTCCTAAACACGCTGCTACTCGTCGCCCATGCTTTATTACTCATAAGATACGGCCCGCGCGCCTGTCAGTCTGGTTACTCGTTTTCCTAGGATTGTTATTATCAGTTAAAGGCAGCGCACTGGAAAAAACAAAATAGTCGCCTCGCAACAATCCGAGCGGTGAAATTACCGGTCAGACAACAGTTACCAAGGTTAATCTAACTCTGGTACTGGCTGTGGGCTTGGTTCAGTTGAGGATCTAAATAAATCGTCCGGTCTTTGTCGTTTGATGTGCCAGGTCATACTAAAATAACGAAAATTATCAGAAAATTTATTTTTTGACCGGCCTTCCTTACGACGGGTCCAGTTGGTCGGCACTTCACACACCTTCAATCCCAAATGAATTGGCTTGAGAGTGGTTTCAGTAGCAAATTCATGTCTATCTCCCTCCCAATTGATATTGTGTGCGACCCCCTGCTCTAGCAGCTTATATCCCAAAGTGAGATCATGGATCGAAGTGCGGTAGATGATCCTAAAAATTACCTGAAAGGCACGATTAAGAAAATATTTAAAGGGGTCGTAACCAGAAACCCCGCCACCGGACATCCAACGGCTTCCGATGACAACCTGGCAACCCCTTCTTGCGGCCACAACCATCTCAGGGATACTATCAAGCCCCATCTCCCCGTTACTGTCGAGCATCAACAAATGTGAACCAGTAGCCGATAGAAAACCCTGTCGATAGGCTTGGCCAAGGCCAGAAAGATTGTTCTGTATCACAATTTTTACCCCATACCTGGCCACCATATCCTGACAAATATTCTTGGTCTCTTGGTCAGATTGAGGCGCCAGCACAATAATTATTTCGTGCAAATATTCACGACAGTTGGCCCGCAGCCATTCAATAATCTGAACGATCGATTTTCGCTCGGAAAAAACGGGTAAGACAACCGACATGGTCATTGGTTGAGTCCTCGTTGCGGTAACAA
>JACZRJ010000103.1 GCA_022574795.1 Patescibacteria group bacterium
GCAGACCTTGATGATCACAAATGCTGGCCTGATTGATGTCAACGCCCTCGCCCGTGCTTTTACTTCTGATGATGACGGCGAAACCGCAGACGCCGATGCTTTTGGGGTGCGGCAATTTGGGTTAGGCACGATTGCAACCGGCAGCATCAGTGCGACGCTTATCAATACCTCTGACGGGTCAATATTAGTGAACGCCAGCGCGTTTGGTGTGGCGACCGACAGCTATGACACCACATTTTATATTTCAGCGACCGCCACCGGGGTTTTCCAGTCGGTCCGGAGCGGCACAACGCTTTCTGCGCTGGTTACCAATGACGGCCTGATTAGCGTCAGAGCCTTCGCCTCGGGAACTGGCACCGATGATCCTGATGAAGATATGGAAGTTTCAGCCACCGCCTATGGTGTCAGGCAGTTTGCCAGTGGCAGCCCCGGTGCCACAAGTGTCAACGCAACGGTTGTCAACTCATCCTCGGGCATCATTTCGGTGAATGCCACAGCCTTTGCCTCGCTGACCAGTGATTCCGATGCTTCCGCAAGTGCCCAGGCCACTGGCGTTTTCCAGTCGGTCACGGGCGGCGGCACCACGCTTGCGGCGCTGGTCACCAATCTCGGTGTGATAGATGTCAACGCCAGCGCCGAGGCGTTTCACACAAACGATGACCCTGAAGGGGACGCCTTCGCTATTGGTGTCAGGCAGGTTGTCGCGGGGACTTCCGGGTCCACGTCTGTCAGCGCGACTTTAACCAATTCTTCTTTAACCGGCATAATCTCCGTCAATGCCACAGTGTTGGTCTCCGCCCCATTTCATAATGCAACCGGCACAGCCACAGCCACCGGTGTTTTCCAGTCGGTCACGGGCGGCGGCGCCACGCTTGCGGCGCTGGTCAACAATGACGCTCTGATTAGTGTCAACGCCAGCGCCAAGGCGTTTAACGAAACTAGCGACGCTGAAGCTGGCGCCTTGGCTGTTGGTGTCAGGCAGGTTGTCTCAGGTTCCCTGTCCACTTCTGTCAGCGCGACTTTGACCAATTCCTCCAGCGGAACGATTTTGGTGAACGCCACCGCCTTTGCCTCCGCCACATCTAGTGAAGAAGCCCACGCCGAGGCCACAGCCATCGGCGTTTTCCAGTTAGCCAGGTTTGGCGATAGCGTTTCCACCACCTTTACCAATGACGGCCTGCTCAGTGTCAACGCCAGTGCCTCTGCGCATAACCGCGCCTCATCGGCCAGCGCGGACGCCATCGCTTTGGGCGTCAGTCAGTCTGCATTAGGGACTTCCCTGTCCACTTCTGTCAGCGCGACTTTAATCAATTCCTCCAGCGGCACGATTTTGGTCAACGCCACCGCCTTTGCCTCCGCCACGAAAGCTAATGCCACCGCCGATGCCACAGCCACCGGTGTTTTCCAGTTCGCCAGGATTGGCGATAGCGTTTCCACGACCTTTACCAATGACGGCCTGCTCAGTGTCAACGCCAGCGCCTCGGCGATTAACAGCACCAACGACGCCGATGCAGACGCCTTTGCCTTCGGTATCAGCCAGTTCGTCATCGGATAGCTTTAACATATCTTCTTCATCCAACAAATATGACCCACTTGTCGGCCGATCAAGCGCACCTAGAATATGCATCAGAGTTGATTTACCAGAACCTGACGCTCCCATGATGGCTATAAACTCACCTCTTGTAATAGTAAATGTCAGGCCTTTTAAAACCTGTAATTTATTTTCTCCTGTTTGGTATGTTTTAGTTATATTTTCACATTGAATCATAGAGTCAAAAATTTCAATACAGCCCGAGCTATACCTTGTGCTGCTTTTTCCGGCTGATGAATTATAATCTGTTGGTCTCTAGGACTTGTTAAAAATCCTGTTTCCAAAATGACCGCTGGTGTCATGGGGTGCACAGCGTAATCATAGCGCCACCAGTTAAAGGCATAGTAGCCGCGCATGCTGTGAGTAACTTTGTTATCAATCGATAAACCGGTCGCTTGGCTATATTCTTTTTCGATAAGCTCTACCAGCTTGATGCTGCTGCCTGTAAAATCCCGCCAGGGACCTGTTGTCTTAAAACCGGATACACCTGTATCATTATTGCCGTCCGCGTGAATTGCCACGAAAACATCTGCCCAGTAGCCTTGGGGGATAGTAGCCGGTAAAATATCAACCACAACACCTTCGGCCTCTAGGAGCTTGGCTGTCTCTTGAGTAATCACAAGATTAACTCTTACTTCTGTCTTACCACCACCGCTCGTACCTGTGCTTACTCCCCTCAACTTTTCAAGCTCATCAGGCAACTCGTCGTTCTTCCAGTGTCCTACCTGTAATCCGACCCTCAAAGGGCCTTCTGGTCGCTGCCAATTATCAAGATCCGGATACTTGCTTTGCAATCGACTCAAAAACCTATTTGACGAAAACTCGGTCGCAATATCTACTGCTTCAAACTCAAGTTCACTGGCAGGTTCTTCTGAGCGGCCCTGCCAGGCAAAAACAAAAGCAGTTCCCCCAGCAATACTTAATATAAAGATGGCGAGGATAATTTTTTTCATATTAATGATCTCCGCCAAAACCGCCTCCCCTGAAACCGCCGCCCCCGCCACGACCGGTTGGAAACAATGAATTTGTGCCTCGTGTCGGTGTCGGTGCTTCTGCTCCGCTGGTTGTAATAGTCTGCGTAATCACTTCATCGCCTTCAGTCAGACCGCTTATGATCTCTGTCTGTGTATCGTTGCTCAAACCAATCTCGACCGTCTGCCTGTATGGCTGATTATTTTGCAGCACTTCCACATACATTGCGCTACCCTGCGCTTTAACTGCGGCGTTAGGTACTAAGAGAACCCCCTGCTTGGCATTCGTTATGATATCTGCCGATAAACTCATACCAGGCTTAATCCGTTCGTCCTGCACATCAAAACTAATGGTGACATCGTAGCTGACCACACCCTGGGAGACTGTTCCGATGGCGTCAATCTCAACCGCTTCTCCGGTCACGGTAATATCCTCGACCGCGTCAAATGAAATAGTCGCTTTTTGCCCAATCTCAACTTGAGCAATATCAACTTCATTGAGTGCGATCACAGCCAGCCGCTGATCCGTAATCAGGGTGGCAATATTAGTGCTCGCAGAAACCGCTTCGCCTCTCTTAATGTTAACTTCCGCAATCTTTCCAATAAACGGCGCGTAGATAAAATGATCTCCAAATGTCTGCTTGGCAGTAAGCAATGCGTCCTCTTTTTGCCTAATAGCTATTTTTTTGGCTCTAATATCAAACTCGCGA
>JACZRJ010000104.1 GCA_022574795.1 Patescibacteria group bacterium
GCGGAGGGCGAGACTTACGGTTGTACGAAAATTGGTGTGGGCACTGGGCATGCGTTGAGCGATAGAAATTATACGGTTACACCAGACTTCGTAGCTGCTGATTTGCTGGCAGTAGCTACGTGGCTTGATGAAAACAAAGAAGCAGCTACAAAGAAGCACCAGGCTGCAGTAGTTGCTGGTAGTCGCTAGGGTGAATTAAACCCCGAGGCCGTTGATTGATTTTGTGGTGGCGGGCTTTACTACAGCCAAACGAGACTTGCTGAGGGGAGTTAGATGATCGATACTGAGCCAATGATTGTGGTTACTGGCGGCGCCGGCCTGATTGGGAGTGGCTTAGTATGGGCGATTAACGAGCGAGGGATTACAAACATCCTGATTGTTGATCAACTTGATCATGATGAGAAGGAGCACAACCTGGCGCCACTTAGCTATGAGAAATTAGTTGGCATCAAGGAATTTCGAAAGGGGCTATTGGCGGGAGATTACGACAGTGCTGGGATCGAGGCAATTCTTCACCTCGGGGCGTGTTCGGATACTACTGAGCAGGACTGGAAGTACCTCGAGGATAATAACGTTGAGTATTCCAAGGATGTGATTCGGTGGTGTGCTGATCATAAGGTGCGCTGTGTGTATGCCTCAAGCGCCGCGACGTACGGCTCAGGAGATACAGGCTTTAGTGATGATCTTGAATTGTTCGAGCAGCTCGAACCGCTTAATCTGTATGGTAAATCGAAGCTCTTGGTAGATATCTGGGCCAGGGATGGAGGCTACTTGGATAGAGTTGTCGGCCTGCGCTATTTCAACGTCTATGGACCAAATGAGCAGCACAAGGAGCATATGCGCAGTGTTATTGCCAAGAAGTTTGAGCAGGTTAGAGACGAGGGGTATATCGAGCTCTTCGTATCGTATCTGGAACAGTATGCCGATGGTGAGCAAGAGCGCGATTTTTTGTATCTCAAAGATGCGGTGGAGATGACGTTATTCTTTCTTGATACTCCCAAGGCGACCGGAGTGTTTAATATTGGGACGGGCCAAGCCAAGACCTGGAACGAGGTGGCCCAGGCGATGTTCGCGGCTATGGATACAAAGCCCGATATTCGTTACATTGATATGCCTGAGACGGTGAAGCAGCACTATCAGTACCACACCGAGGCTGACACCTCGAAGCTTGTGGCCGCTGGCTATGACAAACCCGTGATGACTTTGGCGGAGGCCATTTCTGACTACATCCAGCAGTATCTAGCTCCGCACTTGCACTTGGGGGAGAAATGATGTACTTATGGTCTAGCTTTACGAGGTAGATTATTTACTGTTAGTAGCATATGAAAGGTGTAATTTTGGCAGGTGGAACCGGCTCTCGGCTCTTTCCACTGACTCACGTAACTAATAAGCATTTGTTGCCGGTGTATGACCGGCCGATGATCTATTGGTCAATTGAAACGCTGCGGGATGCCGGCCTGACCGATTTAATGATTGTTTCCGGCCGGGAGCACGCGGGGCATTTTCTCAGCTTGCTGGGTTCAGGAAAAGAGCTGGGGGTGAAATTAACCTATGAGATACAGGAAGAAGCCGGGGGTATTGCTCAAGCACTGGCTCTGGCCAAGGACTTTTTTGGCAGTGATCCAGTGGTAGTCATGCTGGGTGATAATTTCTTAGAGCGGAGTGTTCGAGATCCAATTCTGGAGTTTATGCAAAAACCTGAAGGAGCCAAGGTTTTCTTGTCAGAGGTGGATCATCCAGAGTGGTATGGTATTGCTAAGTTGAAGGGTGATACAATTACGGAGATAATTGAAAAGCCGCAGCGGAGCAAGGCACCCACTAAGCTGGCAGTGATCGGGCTTTATTTATACGACAACGAGGTGTTTGATCGAGTGAAAGCACTGAAACCATCCGCTCGGGGAGAGCTGGAGATTACTGATGTTAACAATGCTTATATCAAGACCGGCTCGATGCAGCACACGGTGCTGGAAGGTTGGTGGGCTGATGCTGGCGAGAGTTTTGAAATGTATCTCAGAGCGCAAAATTTGGCGGCGATTAAATCAAAGAGTCAGGAACGAAAAAGAAAAGTTAGCCTGGCAGCGGTTAGGAAATTGGCGGAACTTGAGACTGCGATTAGTCGATAACGATACACTAGCCCTAACCGCACCCTTAGCGTAGGGTAAAGGGTTTTGTTTACTCAGTACTTTCCAAATCGATCTAGAAAAAGGAGGAGCTGTCATGATAGCTCAAGTGAGGCCTGAGTCCGTGGGGCCGAGAGGTGAAAGGCGCGAAAGGAAAGGGCCGCTTCAAACCGAATCGTGTCGGGCGCAGCTTATCCGAGAGAGATGTGACTTGCAACAAGAGTTGCGTCAGCAAGTGTTACCGTTGGTCTGCGGCCTGATAATACTTGTTCTGTCGGGGGTGATAGTGTGGCTACGAGGATCACAAGATGTGTTCTTTGCCGTTCTGGTCGGGGTTGGCTTGTGGCTGGTCTTGATGCCAAGCAGACATATTTGGCAGGTTATCAGGCAGCTGAGAGCAAACAGGCAGAAGTTGTTCTTGTCGCCTGACTAAAGGAGGAGCCTTGGTGAGGCTAAAACAAATAACGAACCGGCTGGAGGGGCTGGTTTTTTTTTGACGTTTTGAGCTGAGCGTTGTAGCGTATATCCTTAGCTTAACTATTATGCGTTACAGCGTTGTTGTCCCAGCCCATAATGAGGAAGAGTCTATCCGGCCGCTTTATCAGGCGGTTAGAGGTGTTATGGAAGGATTGGATGGTCAGTGGGAGCTGCTGTTTATCAATGACGGCAGCCAGGATAAAACAGGTGAGATAATTGAAGGAATTGTTGAGCAGGATAATCACGTTAAACTAATTTCTTTTCGACGCCAGTTCGGGCAGACGGCCGCCTGGTCAGCTGGCTTTGACTATGCCAGTGGCGACTATGTGGTTGTGCTGGATGCTGATTTACAGAATGATCCCAAGGATATTCCCATGCTTATAGAAAAAATCAAAGAAGGTTACAATGTGGGATACCCTTTAATACATTATTTGAAGAATTTAAACTAAACAAAAAATTACAAAAAGTTTATAATCTATGGGGGGAAGATATAGAATTAATAAAAATAAAAACCAAAGAGAAATAATTCTATTGCTTTGTTACTCATTTATTAAGTTTCATTTAAAGACTTAAAAATCTAAATTTTGTTACAAATGGCATAGTTTTTATGAGAAGTTTAACTAATAAATATTGTGATTTTGTCTTGTAAAAAATTAAAATTAGGG
>JACZRJ010000105.1 GCA_022574795.1 Patescibacteria group bacterium
ACGCCCCGTTGGGACGGGGTTTGCGCTGCGGCTTAGTTGCGGCTTAGTTGGCGGCTTAGCGGGGCAGGCCTTTTCTTCACTAGACTAAATATCAAGATTCTCTACAGTTTTAGCATGAGTCTGCCCCGTTAGATGACCCGGCCCTACCGGGACCGGCGATTCCGCTCGAGGAGGAATCTATCTCTAACGGGACTATCATTTGAGGCAACACCATGATACATACAGCTGTCTTAGATATCTAGGTTTTTCACGGTCTTCGCATGTGTCTGGATCCACTTTTTTCTGGGGGCGACATCGTTGCCCATCAAAACATCAAAGGTGTGGTCGGCTTTCTTGGCATCCTCAATAGTGATGTGTTTTAGAATTCTATTGGCCGGGTTCAGGGTAGTTTCCCAAAGCTCGTCCGGGTTCATCTCGCCGAGTCCCTTATATCGCTGGATTTCAACTTTGCGTCCTTCCTGGCCGGCGCCTTTGGTTGAGGCTTTGGCTTGCTTAACCAAGGCATCTTTTTCCTCATCGCTATGGACGTAGGTAACGCTCTTGCCAACAGTCACTTTGTAAAGTGGTGGCTGAGCTAGATAGAGATGGCCGGCATCAATCAGTGGTTGGAAGTAGCGGAAAAACAAGGTCAGTAATAACGTGCTGATGTGGGCACCGTCAACATCAGCATCAGTGGCGATGATAATGCGATGGTACCGTAACTTAGAGATATCAAATTCATCGCTAATGCCAGTGCCGAGAGCGATAATCAGAGCCTTAATTTCATTATTGGCCAACATCTTGTCCAACCGGGCTCGCTCAACATTAAGGATTTTACCGCGAAGCGGCAGCACCGCCTGAAAGCGACGATCCCGCCCAGATTTTGCCGAACCGCCAGCTGAATCTCCCTCCACAATTAATAATTCACTTTTGGCGGGATCCCGTTCCGAACAGTCGGCCAGCTTGCCCGGTAGGGCGAAGCCGTCGAGGGCGCCTTTTCTTAAGACGGTGTCACGAGCCGCGCGGGCAGCTAGCCGGGCTTTAGCAGCTAACGCTACTTTCTCGATAATGGCTCTAGCATCTCGCGGGTGAGCCTCAAGATAATCGGCAAATTCCTCATTCATGACTTTAGACACGTAGGTCCTAACTTCAGGGTTGCCAAGCTTGGCCTTCGTTTGTCCTTCAAATTGGGGATCTCTGAGTCTGACGCTGATGACAGCAGTTAAGCCCTCGCGCACATCATCAGCAGTTAAGATTTCCTTTTTGTCTTTGATCAGTCCCTGCTTCTTAGCGTACTCATTGAGGGTACGAGTCAGGGCGGTCCGAAAACCGGTTAAGTGGGTGCCGCCCTCAACGGTGTAGATATTATTAGCAAAAGCTAGGACCGTATCTTGCATGGCATCGGTATACTGCACGGCAATCTCCACTTGATGATCACCACCAATGTCTTGCTTGGCATAAAATATTTCCTGATTTTTTAGGTCCCGGCCGAGGTTCAATTGCTGTACGTAGGATTGAATTCCGCCTTCGAAAAGAAAGGTGTAGGTGGTAGGCCGTTCGGCATCGCGCTGATCAGAGATTTTAATTCGTACCCCCGGGGTCAGGTAGGCTTGTTGTCGCAGATGCTGAAGAATTCTCTTCCACTTATAGGAGGTGTCCTTGAAGACCTCTGGATCGGCTTTAAAAGTGACGGTGGTGCCAGTGTCCCTGGCCGAGCCGGATTTACGGACTGTGTCCTTTGGTTTGCCTCGCTCATAGCGTTGTTTATAGACACCGCCATCGCGATGGACCTCAACTTCAGTCCATTCGGAGAGAGCATTAACGACGGAAATACCGACGCCGTGTAGTCCGCCGGAAACTTTGTAGCCCTCGCCGCCAAACTTACCACCAGCGTGGAGCGTAGTCATGACTGTCTCCAACGTTGATTTCTTGGTTCGAGGGTGCTTCTCCACGGGAATACCCCGGCCGTCATCGCTGATACTAACAACGTCATTGGGCAGCAAGGTGACATCGATATTCGAAGCGTGTCCGGCCATGGCTTCATCAATGCTGTTGTCGACAACTTCCCAGATCAGATGGTGAAGGCCCTCCCGGCCCGTTCCCCCGATGTACATGCCGGGTCGTTTGCGAACAGGCTCAAGTCCTTCCAGAACGGTAATTTGCGCGGCGCCGTACTTGCCGGCGGTCGGCTTGACCTTATTTATAGATTTATTTACGCGTTTCGCAGCCATACTGATACTTCTCCCTAATTAAGACAAAAAGACCCTCAACCTTGTACTACGTCAGGTCACCTAAGCGTCGCGCAATACTGTGTTCAACAAGGTTTGGGTCGTTTCCCAGTATCCTTATTTTAGCACGTATGCGGCCATTTTTGAAGGCCTATATAGACCTTTTTATTAGCTACTATATAGCTCTACTAAGCCCTAAAATTAGTCTCTCATTACAGCGCTAAGTTGGTCTTTCAACTGCTCCATAATTTGGTTGTGGACCACCGCTACCTCATCGGTTGTTAGGGTTCGATCGGGTGCCTGATAGACGACATGGAAAGCCAAACTTTTCGCAGTGGTGAGGTTAGAAGCGTGCGTATCTTGGCTGGCATCATAGGTATCAAAGAGATCAACGTCGCTAACAAGTTCACCGCCAACTTGCTCAATAATTTCTTGCACTTGCTCAACGGTCACGTCGGGAGCTACTAGGACCGAAAGATCACGATAGAGCGCCGGATACTTGGTGATCGCCTGGTAGCGAACCGCGGCTGTCGGTTGAGCTTTCAGCTCGGCCAGTGATGGTGTTGGCGGCACCTCGTCCGTCAGGCGAATAATCAACTCGGTAAGGTTGATCTCGAAGCCATGCAGCGGAACTCGATACTTGAGTTGCTGGGCCAGCTTAGCGGTGATGATATTACTGAGTTCCAGTGAGGCTAGCCCAAGTTGGTCGCAGAAAGTCTGGGCGATGGTGGTAAGGCTTGGTGCTGGGCCAATAATCACTGCGGCCAAGCGCTCTTCCTCAATCACCCCTGGCACCCGGCCGCCCTCTCCGGCACTGAAGACATTCCCAATTTCAAACAGGGCCCTTTCGGTAGCCCCGATCTGACGATTAAAGGCTTCTTTGTTAGTAGTGAGATTGTATAACAATCCCGGCAGCAGGCTCGTACGCAAGTTCCGTAGCTCTGGAGCTGTCGGGTTGACGATCTCTAGGTGTGGTGAGTCATTGGTCGGCGCCAATTTAGAGTAGCGCTGGTGCTCAGACGAATAGTTATATGTTTCCGTTAAACCCAGG
>JACZRJ010000106.1 GCA_022574795.1 Patescibacteria group bacterium
TAGCTACCGCCAATGGCTCCGCTGTGGATGCGCAGCTTACCCCCAACACCATCACTATTCCAGAGCCCCCTCGCTCCGAGAAATTACTAATGAGAGTTGCTCCCACTACCTTAATGTCGGTATCAGGCGGCTATCTCTTACCACAGCGTGACCAGCCAGAGGTGATAGTGGTTGCCAACGATTCCGGCCAGCCACTGATAGTATCGTATGCCACACCCTCATTGTGGCCCGGCCTAATCCTGGCTGTCGGTCTAATCCTGGCCTTCATTACTGCGCCTCGCCTAGCCGGCAAGCCCAAGACAGAAAGACAATACAAAACCCGAGCATCCTGCTCGGGGTAACGTGTGCTACACCTGTGTCTTATATCCGCCACCATCGTTTTTTGCTGGGCTGCTCAGGTTTCTCCGCTACAGAGACTCTTCTAGGAGCCTGTAGTGGCGCTGACACAGTTTTTGCCGGCGGTGGCGCCGATGGCAATTCATCATCATCTATCGCAATCTCAACCGCGCCCTGACTAATTTTTCCCAGGGTAATCTGCTCCTCACCGACGAAAACAGTTTTGCCGGGATGCATGGTGAAACGTTTAGACCAGGTGGGGTCAACCCCATAGCCCCGGTTATTTTCTTGCAGTCGGCTTGGAATTACGGTGTCTCCCTTGAGGTATCAAAACGATACTTGGCTCGGAGCCGTCAAGTAAAAGCGCACTCCGTTGGCACGAATCTTTGTGACCACCAGCCTTGCTGCCGTGATTGGAAGTACAGCACCTTCACTGTATGGCTTCGCTGATATAGCCAGATCCTTTCGTGAGTTCAGTTGTAAAAAAACTAGATTTTACGATAATCAGGTGGCCTTCTGTATAGCAGGGCCGCTCGTTTATTTCAACCGCGTATTGTCGAAAAAACATAGCGAGGGCCGGCTCGGACAGAAATGTACTCGTTCCTGGCTCAAGCAAGGACCAAGTCAGGCTCAAGGGCACCTACCGTAGAACGGAGTTCATCGATTGACTTTATCCGTTATAGGACTATCGTGATCGACAGGTTTAACATAGTTCTTTACAAATCAGCCACAAGAAAGGAGTTGCCGCAGCGAGACTCGTTCGAGGTAGATTTGATCCCTTTCTCGGCAACGAAACCGAGAGCGCAGTATTGCAAAACTCATTGTAGAAAGGACTGACGAACATGAGTGCTACCAGCATGCAAAAAACGTTAACGTTGGAGGAGCCTGCCGATTTTGAAGTTCTCAAAGTATTGGCCGTGTTGCTTCCCGACGCGGGACAGACGAGCATGGGTGTGCCGGAAAATACAGTCAGCAAAAAGTCTGGGCTTGATCTCAATGTGGCCCTGAAGCTTCTAGCTGGCCTCATTGAAAAAGGATTCGTTACTTCAAAACTATGTCAGAAAGGAACCGGCGGAGATATGGAACATCGGTACAAGCTAATCGGCAAGTCCTCTGTCACGGTCGCGATGGAAGTCGAAAAAGGAAAAGCCGAAACGGACAAGAAATAGTATTGTCTCCCGATCTCGAAGACAATCTGGCCGTTGGTCTCTAAACCAGCGGCCTTTTCTATTATTTGCCGAAATGAGCGAGCACCTCGTCGAGAGGCGCCGCAAATTTCGTGCCAAATAATAACTCCGAACCTCCGTCAGGATGGTTCGGAGCAAACCTTAATGAGCGAGTGCCTCGTCGAGAGGCGCCGCGAATTTCGTGCAAAAATTAACCCCGCGTCTCCCTTTGGGAGTGCGGGGTAGCCTGTTGGGAGCGAATGCGCAGCTCAAAAGAGCTGCCATGAATTTCGAGAGATTAATAACCCCCCGCCGTGAGGTGCGGGGTAACTGTTTTAGCATGGAGTCTGCTACTCGAAGAGTAGCGACGAATTGTAAGAGATTAATAACTCCGCATCTTTGAGATGCGACCTGCCTGCCGGCCAGAGCGAGGATCTTATGAAGTATTTGAAGGTACCGATCGTAATCGCATTGACAGCGATCAGAGAGTGGCAAAAGGTTACTGCATGAACAGATGTGTTTGCGCCGGTTGCGATGAAGTATTTGGTAAAAAGAGAGTTCGCAAAGATGTTAAACGCTATCATGACGAAGGGCTACCAGGCACGACCAAAATTCTTGTAACTGAGCTTGAGCGCCTGGGTGTGACGGGGAAGACCCTGCTCGATATTGGTGGCGGTATTGGCCTGATTCCGCTGGAGCTCCTGCCGCTAGGGGTTACTAGCGCAGTTAGCCTTGAAGCATCTGCCACCTATCTCACGACAGCCAAAGAAGAGGCCGAGCGCCAAGGCGTTCTTAGCCGTATAACCTTTCAGTCAGGAGACTTCGTAAGTCTGGCGGGTAATGTTGGCCCGGCCGACATCGTCACCTTAGACAAAGTGGTGTGTTGTTACGCGGATATGGAGGGCTTGGTAACGCTATCAGCGGATCGGGCCCAAAGCCTGTATGCCCTCATCTATCCCCGCGACATCTGGTGGGTAAAATTCGCCTTTGCTCTTGAAAACATTTCAATGCGGATCCTTGGCTTACCGAGATACTATGTGCATCCCACGGCCGAGGTTGAAAGAATCCTACATCGCAAGAACTTCTCCAAAGTTTTCAGCCGCTATAAAGGGCGTTGGCAAATCGCCATCTTCAAGAGAGATAGCGATAAAGAATCAAGCTCTTCCAACAAATCGTCATCCAAGGCCACAGCTCAGACGTAAGTTTTTTAACTATCGCCGACTAATCACGTGATATCATCTTCAGACATGAGAAAAATTGATTTGCCGGATACATTTATTGTCTTTGACCTGGAATGGACTGCCTGGGAGGGCAGCCTGGAGAGAAAATGGAGCGGACCAGGAGAGTATCGAGAAATATATGACATTGGCGCCGCGCTCGTCAGCGGCCCTGAATTTGAAGTCAGGGGCACCTTTCGCCAGCTTGTCGTTTTGGAGCTCGTACCTGAATTACCCCAATACAGCACCGACTTAACCGGTATTACTCAGCAGGAGATTGACGAAGGTGGCATCCCGTTCAAAGAAATGGTGCCCGCCTTCAAGAAATTCGCCGGAGAGTTGAATATATACAGTTGGGGCTCAGCGAAAGGCAATGATGGCGATAAATTTGCCGAAAACTGTCAGCTCAAAAGTGTTCCCAACCCATTTTTAGCAAAACAATTTAAAAACATCGCTGAAGTATTTCAGCAACACGGCATTCCTGTCCAAGATTACCACAGCAG
>JACZRJ010000107.1 GCA_022574795.1 Patescibacteria group bacterium
GTATGACAAAGTGTGAGCAAGTTATCTTGACTCACTGCGCGCTACTTTCTAAACTACCGCGTATCTTATATCGAGCAATTTATTCAGCCGTGGTTCTTGCGCGAGGGACCTATCGGGAACGTTATTTTTTTAATGGCCAGGCGGGGAAGTTCCCCGATAAATAGTTACTAAGAAAAATTATGAAACAACAATATCTAACAAAGGATGGCTTGGGTGATCTTAAAGACAAGCTCGGCACGTTGAAGACGGTCCGACGTCGTGAAATTGCTACGGCAATACATACGGCGAAGGAACAGGGCGACCTGTCAGAAAATGCTGAGTATCAACAGGCTAAAGAGGACCAACAGCGAGTAGAGGAAGAGATTTCTTCGATAGAATCCACCATTAAGCACGCCCGAGTGATTAAGAAAACTAACGGTGACGAAGTGGACATAGGTAGCACGGTGACGCTAGAGTGTGGTGGTAAGCAGAGTGTCTACATGATTGTTGGTTCAAACGAGGCCGATCCACTTCACGGCAAGATCAGTAATGAGTCGCCAATGGGGCAAGCGTTGTTACATAAGAAAAGCAGTGAGGCGGTGGCTATTCCGACACCCGGAGGTGATAAGGCCTGTACTGTCGTATCAATTTCCTAACAAAGCGAGACCTTACATTCAACCGATTTAGCGCCCGCGAGTCGGGCGCTCATTTTTAACTTTCTTCATTTACTTTTACACTAAAGGGTATGGCAGAGGAGCGTTTGGAAGAGATTCGAGAAGCTAGGCTGAAGAAGCGTCAGGCCCTGATTGACGCTGGACGGATACCGTATCCAGCGGAAGCTAGGCGGACACACCAGGCTAGTGATTTTGCTGAGAATTTTTCTACCCTGGTGGAAGAGAGTACGCCGGTGGTACTAGCTGGTCGAGTAACGGCCTTTAGGCCCCACGGCGGAGTGGCTTTTGTCGATTTGACCGATGCTTCCGGAACAACACAATTGCAACTTACCAAAGATGCAGTGGCGGCTGAAATATATAAGCGGCTTGAGCTGCTGGACATCGGTGACTTCATTCAAGCTGCTGGGGAGGCCGGCCTCACCAAGAGTAAGAAGCAAGCCTTACAAGTAAGCGAATGGCATCTGCTGACTAAAAGTATTCGACCACTACCGACTGAACATTATGGGTTGAAAGATCATGAGACCCGCTGGCGTAACCGAGAAGTCGACTTCCTGATCAATAGTCAAAGCCGGGAGAAACTAGCTGTACGAGGCCAGGTGATTGACTGGCTTCGAGCCTACCTGAAGCAAGACGGGTACTCGGAAGTAGAGACACCGATCTTGCAGCATTTAGCAGGCGGGGCAGCCGCTAAACCATTCACTACTCATCACCTGGCGTTGGACCTTGAATTACAGTTGCGGATTGCCCCAGAGTTGTACCTCAAGCGCCTCTTGATTGCTGGTTGGGAAAAAGTTTTTGAACTGGGTCGGTCGTTTCGAAACGAGGGCATCGACCGGAACCATAACCCAGAGTTCACGATGTGTGAGCTGTATTGGGCCTACGCTGACTATGAAGATTTGATGGACTTTACGGAAGAGTTACTGCTTCAGTTAGTCCGAGAGCTATTTGACGCCGAGGAGGTGCCTCATGGTACCGAGACTCTGTCATTTGCTAAACCGTGGCGGCGTCTTCGCTTTACGGAGTTATTACAGGAGGAGCTGAAGATTGATGTTCTTAAAGACAAAGACCCAGCTACATATATTGCTTTGCTGAAAGACAGGAGATTAGCGTTGCCGAGCGCTCAAACCTTTTCCAAACTGATAGACGAATTGTACAAAAAGTTAATTCGGCCAACGTTGGTCCAGCCGACTATCGTCTATGACTATCCGGTAGAAATGGTGCCGTTGGCGAAGGAGAGTGTGACCAACCCGGGCATTGCCGAAATGTTTCAAGTTGTGGTTAATGGTACCGAGCTCATTAAGGCTTACACTGAACTCAATGATCCAGTGGTACAGCGTGAGCGCTTTGCACAACAGCAGCTCCAGCGAGAGGCCGGGGATGATGAAGTACCGCCGGTTGATGAGAGCTACCTTAAAGCGTTGGAATACGGTATGCCACCGGCTGCTGGCTGGGGGCTCGGTATCGACCGCTTGGTGGCCCTGCTGACTGACGCCCCTAGTTTACGCGACGTCATCGCCTTTCCCTTACTTAAACCGAAAGACTAAAATGCTTGATATTAATTTCATTCGTGACAACGTTGAGCTGGTTAAGCAGGCGGCGGCGAGTAAGAATGTGACTATCGATGTTAATCGTCTGCTTGAATTAGACGCGGAGCGTCGCGCTTTACAACAAACCGTGGACACCACTGCGCACCAGCGGAATGAATTGGCTAAAACAACTAAGGGGAAACCTGCTCCCAGGCTGGTTGCGCTGGGTAAGAAACTAAAACAGGAGCTGGCGCAGCAGGAGAAGGCCTTAGCTGAAGTTACGGCTACCTATCGGCAATTGCTGGAGCAGGTGCCAAACATTCCGAGCGAGGACACGCCGATTGGCCCCGATGATACCGCGAATAAAATCTTGAGATCCTCTGGGACCAAGCCTGAATTTGATTTTGAACCACGTGATCACATGGCGCTGGGGGAGCTGCTGGACGTGATTGATAGTAAGACCGCGGCAGCGGTTAGTGGTTCCCGCTTTGCTTACCTGAAAGGCGAGCTGGTCCAGCTGCAGTTTGCCCTGATTCAATTGGCGCTTAATACCTTAACTTCTAAGGAGGCTCTTAGCGCCATTGCCAAGGAAGCGGATCTGTCGGTTTCTGACAAGCCATTTGTCCCCGTCATTGTGCCAGTAATGATTAAGCCTGAGATCTTGCAAAAAATGGCACGGCTTGAGCCTGCCGAGGACCGTTACTACATTCAGTCTGATGATTTGTACCTGGTGGGTAGCGCTGAGCACACCTTAGGACCATTACATCTCAACCAGACTGTAGCCGAAAGTGAGTTGCCGCTGCGTTACGTGGGCTACTCCACCTCATTTCGACGAGAGGCAGGATCCTACGGCAGGGATGTGAAGGGGATCTTAAGAGTCCATCAGTTCGACAAGGTAGAAATAGAGTCGTTCACGACACCTGATGAGTCGATCGTTGAGCAAGATTTTATCGTAGCCATTCAGGAACACCTGCTCAGGGCCCTAGGATTGCCGTACCAGGTCGTAGCGGTCAGTACAGGTGATATGGGA
>JACZRJ010000108.1 GCA_022574795.1 Patescibacteria group bacterium
AAAACATCGAGTGTCGGGAAGCAATCCCAGAACCGTCATGGCGGCCGGGAGCGAACCAATCTACTTCCGCGATGCCCGGCGCTCGACATTCTTCGCGTATCCGATCCAGGACGTTGGAAGAGCGTCTAGTCGATTTCATGGCCAGTCTTCATTCCGCACACACCGCGACCTTCCCGCTCAGACTTTCCAACGCGTCCACGAAGCCTGGATAGGTTACCGAAGCCGCCTCACTGCCGTCGATAGTCGTGTCGCCTTCGGCCATGGTTCCCGCCACCGCAAGCGCCATGACCACCCGGTGATCGCCGTGGCCGTCCAAGGCCGCGCCCCGCAGCCGGCTTTCCTCGATGACCAGCCCATCGCGCAACTCGGTGATCCGTGCGCCCATCCGGGTCAACTCCTGACACATGACCGCGATTCGATCCGTTTCCTTGAGCCGCGCCTGAGGCACGTTGACGAGCCGCGTTTGGCCCCGGGCGAAACAACCAACGACCGCCATCATCGGGAGCGCGTCCGGCGTGGCGTTTAAGTCAAGTTCGCACCCGGTCAGTTCGTTAGCCCGAACGCGAATCTCGCCCTCCTCCATGGTCACGTAGGCGCCCATTTGGCTGAGGTAATCGACAACGTCGCGGTCGCCCTGGGTAGCGAAAATATTGGTTTTGCCTTACCGGTTAATTTGGTCAGCAGTATTGTTGACTCAGTTAATAAAACTGGCAGGATTGTTCGCCCCTTACTCGGTGTGCGCTACGTACAAATTACTCCTGTCGTTCAGGAGAGAAACTCGCTACCAGTCGACTATGGTGTACTGATTTCGCGAGGTGAAGAAGAAAGTGACCTGGCAATAATCCCGGGATCCGCTGCTGATAAAGCTGGCCTCCAGGAAGGTGACATTATCCTAGAGATTGATGGAGTGCGTCTCATCGAAGAAACCAGCTTAGCTTCAATTATAAGAAAGAAGAAGGTTGGCGACACGATTACACTCACATTGTTACGGGCTGACCAGGAGAGGGTCGTGTCTGTGTCGCTAGAGGAAGCTCCTCAATAACTCTATGGCAAAACTATTTATCCCAGTTATTCTCGGCACGGGGAGACGTGGGCGCAATTCTGAGCCGGCCGCTCAATTTGGACATCAGTTAGTCGAACAAGCGGGCGCAAACACTGAGTTCGTTGACGTACGTGATAGCGCCAGGACCACAACGCTGGTGGACTGGATGGATAATGCCTCTGACACTGACGCGTGGGTAGAAACAGCGAGCCGAGCTGATGGGTTCATTATTGTGACTCCTGAGTACAATAATTTCTTTCCCTGTGAACTCAAGATTTTTCTGGATCAAACACTGAAGCCCTATCGGCGTAAGCCCGCTGGGCTGGCCGGTGTCTCGAGCGGTAACTGGGGCGGTACCCGCGTCGTGGAGGAGCTGAGGGTCCTCACTTCGCGATTGGGTATGGTCCCGGTACAGCCGCCCGCATACTTCCCTAACATTGAGTCGCTCTTTGATGATGACGGTAAACCAACTAATACTGAGCTTGTTGAACACACCCAGCCAATGATCGATGAAGTACTGTGGTATGCCCAGGCTCTCAAGTCAGCTCGAGAAGCTCAATAATGACGCAATTATTTTCGGTCAAGGTCTTAGCGGTAGTGGCTAAGATTCCGAAAGGAGAAACCTTGGCGTATCGGGAGGTGGCCCTTAGGGCAGGAAGGCCTGGAGCTTATCGAGCGGTGGGTACAGTGTTAAGTACTAATTATGATCCAGTAATACCATGCCATCGAGTGGTAAGATCGGATGGGGAGCTTGGTAATTATAATCGTGGTCCGAAGATAAAGGAACGCTTACTGAAGGAAGAAGGTGCGCTTTGACATGGCAGCCTCTACCTTCTTACGTTGAATACAGGCCAGCTTAGCTCAGTGGCAGAGCAACGCATTCGTAACGCGTAGGTCCCGAGTTCGACTCTCGGAGCTGGCTCCAGTCACTTGCTATTAGAATTTCAGGCGGGGATGTACCTGCAATTTTTTACAGTAAGGATTCCCGCTAGCAGCTAGGCCTGAAAGTTCTAATAGCTCGTTAAAAAGTTTTTACAAATTCGGAGACATTCAAAATGTTGCAAGGTGCCATCTGTCCATAACACTTGGCGCTAGTTTGCGGTTGAGTGGTGGCCCCACTGAGGTGGGGTTTCGTTGCGACTCAGCAAATGTAATAGTGTAGCCATGGAATCAAGTAATGAATTAGACCGAAAGCTTGAAGAACTTAGCCGGCGGCTGCAGATTGTGGCCGACCGTCTTTGACCTGGCCAGCAGTAAGAAACGCATAGGCGAAATTGAGACCGAACAGCAAGCGACCAATTTTTGGCAGGATCGTGAACGGGCCCAGCGGCTAACTCAGGAATTAGCTGAACTAAAGAAGGAGACAGACGAAATGCTACGTCTGGAGCAGGACCTTCATGACCAGCGCGAGCTATTGGAGATGGCACGAGCAGAGAGCGACACTAAAGCACTCAAAGATGTTCATCAGGACATTGATCGCATTGAGGAATCCTTAGCAGCCCGCGAGAAGCAGCTCCGCTTCGACGGACCGCACGATAAAGCCGACGCTATTATTACCATCCAGGCGGGAGCGGGTGGTACTGATGCTCAAGACTGGGCGCAGATGCTTGAGCGAATGTATTTGCGCTACGCCGAGCGACGCTCGTGGCCAACGACGATTGTTAACCGATCCCTTGGAGAAACAGCGGGCATTAAGCGGGTCACTTTTAGTGTGGCTGGTAAATACGCCTTCGGGACCCTGCGCCGAGAACACGGCGTGCATCGGCTAGTGCGACAGTCTCCGTTTAACTCGGATAGTTTGCGACAGACGTCGTTCGCTCGGGTAGAGATTATTCCAAAGTTGGCTGAGCAAGAGCTACCGGAAAACTTTGTAGACACGTTCCACAAGAACTATCTTACGCTTAACGCTGCTAAGAACAATGCAGAGGTATCTAGCCACTTTGAGGTCAAGCACGTAAAGAGTTATGAAAACGCTACCTTATCAGAGTTAAAGGCTATCCTTTCAGAAGAAAAGATAGCCGCGGGAATCAGCGCGGGTGTGATGGCAGGGGCAGAGTGATGGAAGCGATCATTATCAATGATGTTGGGCTGCGAGATGGATTGCAAAATGATCCAACCGAGGTGACCCCTGAGAATCGTGTGC
>JACZRJ010000109.1 GCA_022574795.1 Patescibacteria group bacterium
TTTTAGCGGCTCAGCAAGCGGCAGGTGGAGCCGCTCGAGCAGACATCGAGGGTGAGATACGGGCGAATTTGCCAGAGGGACATGAGATTCTTGAAGAAACCTGGCAACATGAACTGACTTCATTTTCGGCCAGTGCTAAGGTAGGAGAGCGAGTCGAGGCCTTGACCTATCAGGCCACCGTGATTAGCCGGGTCTTTCACTTTAGCAGCCAAGCTCTTGAGGATAATTTACGTCAGGTACTTACTGCTCGGGTGGCTGAGGAAACGATGTTACTGCCCGGCCCGATTTCATTCAATAAGGAAGTGTCTAATCTTAATTGGGAGACAGCTGAGGCAGACTTGTCAGTTCGTATCACCCACGCGACGATACCTGATATATCATTACCGGCCTTGATTGATTCGTTGGCTGGTCGCGAGGTAGCTGACGCGGTGTCATATTTAGAGGTTTTAGAGGGAATTAGATCAGTTTCGGTGGACGTTTCGCCTTTTTGGGTCCGATCAATACCTCGAATCCATCGACAAATTTCAGTGGAATTGATTCCCGAGGCGAGATAAGCACTTTCTGTCTAGGTTCAGATACATATGACCCACTTAGGTTTGAAGAGTAATGACGTCTTTAGTTGGCATTCGACCAGTCTGCCAACTGTCTAGATACTCCTTGGGAGTGAGCATATTGAGCGCTTGGTGTGGTCTAACCTCGTTATAAATTGTCTCCCACCACTTGATTCGCTGGCGCATGGCTGACAGACTCTGGCGCAGGTTACCCCGCTGGTAAAACTCTCGTTCATCAGTACCATGACTTCTTTCTACGTAGCTGTTTTCCTGAGCCTGCCTGGGGTGAATGAAGAACTGTGGTAGTTCTTTTTGTTCACAGAGCTTTTGAAAGGAGCCTAGGAACTCACCGCCGTTGTCAGTCTGAACGGCTTTAATTGCGAAGGGAAACTGGCGCAGACACTGGATTAAGAAAGCCGCCCCGTTGCGGGATGATGGTGAGGGGTGAATATACAACACCCGTAACTTAGTCAAAACATCAATGGCGGTGAACTGATACAACCTAAAGACCACCGGTTAGCAACAAGTACTTGGTATCCATTTGTACCATATCACCAGGACAGGCTATCTTCAGGCCTCTCAAGGTGTCGGCGCTTGGGATGGGTAGCTGCCCGCTGTCGCTTCCGAGATGCTTTCGGATTGATCAGACCACGACGCTTGATGACACGTCCGACGGTACTGACTGACACTTCGTACCCTGCCTGCTTGAGCAGCGGCGTGAGTTTGTGCTTGCTCCAGCCGTACTGCTGACGTAGCTGTACCGTGCGCACTACTATCTCAGCTGCGATAGTGGGCTGACCGTACTCGCTTTGGTCGACGTGATTTGTCGTTCAGACCAACGACGCCAGATAGCCTAAGACGGTCACGCCAACGACGGACGGTCTTACGTGTTAGACCGAAGTGTCTGGGCTGTTAGTGATACATTCTTACCGTGCTGCATATACCAGTCTAGTATCTTGAGGCGATGTCTGGCCTCGGGGGTTAGCTGGCCTACTCTCTGTGCCCACTTGGCGATACGACCAGCGCCGGGCATAACGGAACCATATATTGTCATAGTAGTGCCAGTGTGACGGGGAGACATGAGAGTTCATAGGTGGATCATATGTTATGGACCAGGACACTTTCTTGACATGATAGTTTTCTCCCTGTAGTCTACAGATCACGCACATCACGATCTTGGGATGCAAGTGCTTTAGGGTAGAGTAAGCTTAAAGAATGCATCCGTGCGTGTTGGCGCGGGTTTTTATTTGTAAGGTATATAACGTCTTGCCACAGTCTGACACCGTTGAGGTTAATGGGGAGGTTCTTGAAACGCTACCAAATGCGCATTTCAAGGTGGCCCTGACTACTGGTCAGGAGATCATCGCGCATCTCAGTGGCAAGATGCGAATGCATCGCATTCGGGTACTAAGCGGGGACTCCGTCAAGGTGGCGATGTCACCGTATGATTTGACTAAGGGTCGGATTGTTCAGCGGCTAGAGTAGTTTTATTGGCTTAGGTCTAGGATTACAAGCACTAAAATAATTGATTAGTTGATCATGAAAGTTCGAGCATCAGTAAAAAGTATGTGCGCCAAATGTAAGGTAATTCGGCGTAAGGGGCGCCTGAGAGTTATTTGTGAGAACCCTAAGCATAAGCAGCGGCAAGGTTAGTTATTAGATGTATTAATCGTTATGGCTGTACGTATCTCAGGAGTAAATTTACTAGATGGCAAAAGGCTGGTTATTGCGCTAACTAGGGTGTTTGGGATTGGTCAGAGTTTAAGTAAAGAGATATTAAAGAGGCTGAACATTGACGAAAATGTTAAGACCTCTGAGTTAACTTCGAGCGAGGAAACTAAGTTGCGTGATTATATTGCCGATAAACTTACCGTGGAGGGCGAGCTACGCCGGGAGATCACGATGAATATTAAGCATCACAAAGATCTTAATACCTATATCGGTAGTCGGCATGCTAAGGGTTTGCCAGTTAGAGGGCAGCGTACTAAGACTAACTCGCGCACGGTGCGAGGTAATGTGCGGCGAACGGCCGGCAGCGGTCGCAAGTCGTCATCTGAAAAAACGTAAGCGTACTATCGTCTTGTAACTATTTACTATGGCCCAGGCAGCAAAAAAATCGGTGCGTAAAAAGTCAAAAATCTCCCGAAAAATTCGGGAGGGGCGGATTTATATCCAATCGTCATACAACAATACCATGGTCACCGTGACTGATGTCCAAGGTAACGTGGTCGCTAGCAGCAGTGCCGGACGAGTTGGTTTTGATGGAGCTCGAAAGTCCACACCATATGCGGCTCAGAAAGTTGTCGAGGGCGTGTTGGAGCAAATTAAACAGCTGGGACTTACTGAGGTGAAAGTATTCGTTAAGGGCATTGGCAGCGCCCGTGAGTCTGCGATTCGGGCATTGGGAGCTGCTGGCCTTACGGTGGTGTCGATTCGAGATATTACACCGATTCCGCATAATGGCGTGCGCGCACGCAAGCGACGACGCGTCTAAGGCATTGAACTTTTTAGTATGACAGCTGAGACACCAACTAAAACTTCTGTGACTACCGCCACGGCGAGCCCGGCGCCGTAAAGTCACCCAGGGGGTGGAGCAGGTGGACCCGGTGGCAGACCAGGTGGTGGTCC
>JACZRJ010000110.1 GCA_022574795.1 Patescibacteria group bacterium
CCGTGCGAGTTTGGGCTGGCCTAAAGTTTAGAATGGATTGAGCTGGAGGATGATCTGGCGGCACGTGTGGACGGGCGCAGTAGTTTGGGCCGGCTGGGATTGATCGTGCATTCAACCGCTGGCCACATTGATGCTGGCTTTAAAGGCATTATGACGTTTGAAATGACTAACATCGGCATGATGCCAATCATACTCTATCCCAGAATGCGAGTTTGTCAGCTGGTATTTGAGCCGCTGTCATCTGCTGCTGAGGTACCTTATACCAAAAAACCAGGAGCTAAGTACCACGGTAAAAAATCGGTGGTTGAAACGGCCATTGCCAGTGAAAAATTATAAGATATGGCACTTTTTGAAGTACAGAGATTGGCGCCGACCGCGATCCTCCCGACCAAAGATAATCCAACTGATGCCGGTATTGATATCTACACCAATGAGTCCTATGTTTTGTCACCAGGTGAGCGTCATACCTTCTCAACAGGCCTGGCCATAGAATTCCCCGCCGAATTTGTGGCCTTGTTGTGGGATCGGTCAGGTTTGGGCAGCAAGGGCATTCACCGCCTGGCGGGAGTAATAGACTCCGGCTATCGAGGTGAGTGGAAAATTATCTTGCTTAACACAACAGATCAGCCTTTTGAAATTAAGGCGGGTGACAAAATAATTCAGTGCGTACTGCAGCGGTTTGAGCCAGTGGAGATTGTTGAGGCCCAGCAACTTACGGAGACGGTGCGCGGAGCTCGTGGATTTGCCAGCTCAGGGAGATAATATAGAGCCCTTCAGCTAACTATCTTACGGCACTAACACACCAATTGGTTCGCGCTGACGCAGATAAGCCAGGGCTTCGGGAATCATATAGAGAGAGCCGGCAATCAGCATGGCCCCAGCGCTACCAATCAGTTTAAGGCCCTGTTGAGTCGCCTGACGAGGTTTGGCAATGGCCTCAACGGAGGGATGTGACTGGCTCAACGTTTGCGCCAACTTTTGCGCTGGCATGGGCTGATAGACGCCCTCGGTGGTGATGACGTGATCAAAAAGCGGGGCAAGGCGCCGACTCAGCTCAGTCGGGTCGTGTTCAACTTTGACCCCGGTAATTAAGACGTCGTGTCGGGGCATTGAAGTGATGGCTTCTTCTAAGGCTTTGATGCCGTCAGGATTATGGGCACCGTCAACGAGTACAAAGGGCTGCCGCGAGACTAGATCAAGCCGGCCTTCCCATTGGGCTTCAAGCAGGCCGTGCTTAATGGCCGACCTTGATACCACAATCCCCTGCTGACGTAGTAGGTGGAGGGTCAACAAGGCAGTGGCGGCGTTGTCGACCTGGTGTTGACCAAGCAAGCGGATGGTGAAGCCATCGTTGATTACGCCAGCGGTTGCAAATGATTGACTGGCCCACGATTGGTCGGTCATTTCGGTCGCTAGCTGCTCCGCTACCTGATACATGGTGGCGTGCTTAGCACTGGCAGCTCGCTCAAATAACTGGAGGATTGTAGGATCCGTTTCGGCAGTAACTAGCGGGGTTCGCTCTTTGATAATGCCGGCCTTGCGCTGCGCGATGTCCCGGGTAGTTTCACCAAGGATCGCCGTGTGGTCGAGTCCAACATTGGTAATGACGGAGACTTCAGGCTTGATGACATTGGTGGCATCAAGCAGACCACCCATGCCGACTTCGATAACAGCTAACTCAACCTGCTGCTCGGCGAAAAATTGAAAGGCTACGGCGGTGGTGAATTCAAAAAACGTGGGCTGAACCTGCGCCTGCGCGGCGGCTGTTTTTACTTGGGCAATGAGGCGGAGCAGATTCTGGTCGCTGATTTCCTGCCCGGCCACTTTAACTCGTTCATTGAACCGGTAGATATGGGGACTGGTGTAGAGGGCTGTCTTGAGACCACCAGCTCTCAGCGCCGATTCAAGCAAAACAGCGGTGCTGCCCTTGCCGTTGGTGCCAGTGATATGAACGCTGCGGAATTTGTCTTCGGGATGGTCAAGCTCTGTTAGAATACTGGTGATCACGTCAAGCCCGGGCTTTATGCCATAGCGAGACAGGCCGTACATCCAACTTAGTTGTGAGTTGAGTTCCACTACGTTAGGATTAATCTTGAGAAGTATGCAGGAGTATTTAGACATGATCCAGCACGTTTTGACTGCTGGTGTACGTAAAGTTAATCGAACTGGAGTGGCCACTTTGAGTGTATTTGCCTACTTCTATAAAGTTGATCTGGCTAAGGGTTATCCTTTGCTGACAACTAAAAAAATGTATTTCGACTCAATGCTGCATGAACTTAATTGGTATTTATCTGGCGAGGAGCATATTAGAAGCCTGTCGGAGAAAACTAAGATTTGGGACGCTTGGGCTGATGATGAGGGTAAACTAGACACGGCCTATGGCAGATTCTGGCGTAGATATCCAGTGCCTGAGCGAGCAGCTCAGTTAGACGGTGAGAATTGGGGCGAGCGCTGGGTTAGTGTTGATCCAGCTACGGGCACGAAGGTATTTGATCAAATCCAATATATTGTCGATTCCCTCAAAGAAATAAAGAAAGATCCGGAGCATCCTAATCTGCGGAGATTAGTGGTTTCGGCCTGGCATCCGGCTAATGCGGCCGAAAGCTTATTGCCTCCCTGTCACTACACTTTTAATTTCAATGTCAGCGGCGATAAGCTCAATTGTCATCTTACACAACGCTCGTGTGATCTGGCCCTAGGAGTTCCCTTCAATCTGGCTTGCTATGCCCTCTTAACTGAAATTATTGCCAAGGAGACTGGCTTTAAGCCAGGCGAATTTGCCCATACCTTAGTGGATGCTCACATTTATGAGAACCATGTTGAGGGCTTGCGCGAGCAGCTACGGCGGAGCCCGAGACAGCTGCCCCGAGTGACCATAGCTGACAAGCCGATGAATGAGTTAACCTTCGATGATATACAACTACACGAATACGATCCGGATCCAGTTATCAAATTTCCGGTAGCGGTATGAAAGTAGCTATCGTCTCCGGCCTGACGCGCCGACATGTCATCGGCAAGGGCGATGCCTTACCCTGGCGGCAGATTAAAGACGACTTGCCAAACTTCAAGCAACTGACGGAAAACAAGACAGTCATTATGGGCCTGAACACCTATCTATCGATAGGTAAGCCTCTGCCACATCGAATAAATATTATTATTAGCCGCGAGCCGTCTGA
>JACZRJ010000111.1 GCA_022574795.1 Patescibacteria group bacterium
AGAGGGTTAACCGCTGGACTTTGCAAAGGGAAGCTTGGCGCGCGAGCCCGCTACAGGTCGTGGTTGATGCAGGGCGCTGGCTGATGGTACTGCTCTTGGTTATGGCAGTCCCGATAGTATTGCGGCCGAGGGTTGCCTAGTAACCAAATTATTAGGGCGCTTGGCGGAACAGGAAGTAGCTGGCGGCTGCCCAGATAGCTGCTGTAAGGGTTGTCCAACTAGCAACAGTGAGGCCGAGTCGCAGCGATATTGGCCAGGCAGGGGGCAGGGGCAGCTTGAAGTGGAAGGCGAGAAGGATTATTGAGACGACCATTGCCATAACCAGGGTGAGGCGCCAGCCGTGTTGTACGATTATTAACAGTAGGCTGCTCACAAGCGCAGACGATATCACCATCCAGAGCGGCAGGGGAAACATGGTAGCTATGCTGCTAGCCAGCACGATCCAGGCTAGCAGCGCTAGAGTCAAAGCTTGCTTCATGGCCGAAGGTTAATAATGACAACTCCTTTGTTTTGGTAGATGACAGGGTAGGCGTCGCTGCTGGCGACGAAATTGGCGCTAATTGGCTCCCGCTTAAGGAAAAAGACCAGGTGAGTGTAGTTAGAAGATCCAATAATATCGTTTAGTTGATTGGTCGGGGCCTGGAACAGTCTATTTTCTTCGGATAGCCTGGTGTGGCGGACACCCGCTAGAACAGGAATCCACTCGCTGTGTCGCCCGAGGTCGGTGGAGACGACCACGCTTTCAGACGGGAGGTTTTGTTTAAGCCAGACAATGGCTTCCTGCTCGGTCTTGTCTAGACGTAGGTACAATGTCGGCGACTCGTAGCGGGCATAGATAAAGGCGGCGTCTTTGAAGGCGACCGTGGCTAGGGTAAGAAATAAAGTGACGGCAAATACTCGCCGCAACCAGGGTGACGGGAAGGCTTGCATGAGCAGCGTTGGTAGAGCGAGGCTGGCAGTAATCACTACGCTAAGAATAAAATAACTCTGAAAGCGAAAGGTTTGGATGCTGTAATTAAGTAGATCGTTAAAGCCTAGTAGCAGTGAGGCGATGATAAAAGTGAGCAGGACGCCAAGTGCGATTGGTTGGCGTCGGGCTTTGGCGAGAATTAGGGCGAAGCCTAGTGGAGCTAGGATCAGGGCTGGTCCGAGATGACTTTTTAGTAAATTGATTAAGTTGATGGTTCGACTGTCGGGCTCAATATTGTAACGAAGGATGCCCTGCCAATACAGAAATAGGGTACTTGTCGTGGCCATCAAGGCGATAGCAGAGAGGAGCACCAGAGCAGTACGTCTCGCTTGGCCCTTGGTCTTGAGTAGATACCACAGCAAGATTGGTGTGGTGGTTGACAAGGTGATTAAGAGTATTACTCCGGACAGCGGGTGAACGGCGATGGTGAGCAAAAGTACTATTAAGGCCCACCAGTGATGTTTGGAGTAAAGGCGTTCGAGAAACAACAGAACCAAGGGCAAACTTAAGAGTTGAGCTAACGTGCCATCTTCAAAGTGATCGGTGATACCGATGGTGGTTAAAGACCAGAAGGCTATGCCCGCCGCCGCTGCGGGCCAACCGGAAATTTTTCCCAAAAGCCAGCCTATTGAGATACCAGTGAGGAGATGCGCCGAGGCCATCAGGAAAACAAAGCGATCAGGCCAGCTGATCGGGATGAGGGTCGTGAGACTAAGGATGAAAGTGCTGCCAGGGTAGGCGGAATTGGTAAAGGTGGTGGCAAATCCTTGATTAATCGACTGATCAAAAGCAGACACAATAGCCTGAGCCCGGGCGATGTGTCGGACTGGATCGCCTCCGGCAGGAAACGTTGTGGCCGCGGGGTATTGGAAGGCTATCACCGCGCCTAGTAGAACGGCCGCGGTGATAGTTAGTTTGGGCAGGCTGAGCTCGACGATTCGTGACATGAGGGCATTGTAGCCCAGGTTTGCTAGTTAGTTATAGCGGTATAGAGCTGTTGAACAGCGCTGACTACTTGGTCTGGGCGGTGGTGCTGCTCAATGTATTTACGGCTAGCAGCTCCATACTTGCGCAACTTAGGGTGATTAATACTTGGCTGATCAACGAAGTGGCTAATGGCTACAGCTAAAGCGCCAGCGGAGGGCAAAGGTATGACGTAGCCATTGGCGTGGTCGCGGATATACGAGGCTGAGCCGACGTCAATATTGCTGATGATGGGCAGTCCGGCTGCCATAGCTTCAACGGTGGCATAGCCCAGCGGTTCTCGGCTGGCCGGCAGGACAAAAAGATCAGTGGCGTGTAAGTAGTTAGTGATATTTTGATAGGGTACATTGTTGTGCACTGAGACCTCCGAGTTCACACCATATTTCTGGATGGCTTGCTGAACATTGTGCCAGGCTTGCTGAGCTTCTTGGCGATCACTGAGTGCGCCAACAATAGTCAGCTGAAAGGTGTGCTGGGGAAATTTTTTCTTTAAGGTAGCAATGGCTGATATTAGGGGTACCAGATTCTTACGCGGTTGATATTTGCTTATCGTCAGTAGGCACAGTGTGTGCGGGTCTGGTGTTGAATAGGTTGCTGGCTTGATTCTGTCAGGGTTTAGGCAGGCTGGAGCATAGACGGCAGGTAGGCCAAGGCTGAGGGCTTCCCGATGCCCCTCTTTGGTGGTAGCGAGCACACCGACCCGGCCGAGCTTAAGCGCTGATCTAGCTAGGGCCCAGAGCATGTTATAGCCTGGCCAAGAGGGATGCCGTGGCTGTTGGGTGAGGCAAATTACGGCAGTGCCTTTTAGATAGGCGAGCAAGTACGGGATGAAGTTAATGGGATCATTGAGATGTTTTAGTAGCAGGATGTCGGTGTTTGATCCGAGTAGCTGCCAGAGGTGCCAGGGGTGATAAAAAGGTACGTGTAGGAGGCGTCCGGTCTTGGGTTGTTGATTAGGTATGTCAGCTGGTAGTTTGCTGATACGGCGAGATAGGAACCGGGGTTGGCCAAGGTTGCCTAGGGCCCAAAAGGTGTCGTACATATTGTTGTGATAGGGAAAGAGGATTCTGATTCTCGGACCTTGTCGGTTGAAGGTGTGAGCTTGGGTTGATTGTGGCCTGGCTGAGGCGGTCTGGTCTGGTGATGTTGCCGTCCGGGATGCCCCGGGCAGTCAGGTAGCTGCGGGCTTCGCCGTTACGCCGTTCGGACAGGCCGA
>JACZRJ010000112.1 GCA_022574795.1 Patescibacteria group bacterium
GCGACATCACCGGTGGCGCAGTCTACGAGCGCAGGTAAGCCGGCTGAGATAACTTGCCGCCATGAATAACGGCAAGGCGAACGGTCGCGTAGTCTCAGCGGCTTTGATTATTGGTATCGCTTCGTTGGGCTCTCGGTTGGTGGGGCTATTGCGGGAGCGGGCTTTAACTACTGCCTTTGGCGCCGGCGATACCTTCGATGCCTTTGTGGCAGCTTTTCGATTACCTGATCTCATCTTCAATTTTGTAGTGGTCGGAGCAATGTCCGCCGCCTTTATCCCGCTGTTTACAGAAAAGCTGGTGGCTAGCAAGCAGGGCAAGCATGAGGAGGCCTTTGATTTTGCTCTATCGGTATTGCACTTGGTCTTGCTGGTAATCGCGGTGCTATCTGGGTTGTATGCGATCTTTGCGGACAGTCTGGTGCCACTGATTGCCCCTGGCTTTGGCGGTGAAAAGTTAACCCAGACCATTCAGCTGACTCGCATCATGGCGCTGCAGCCAATCTTGTTGGCAGTCAGCTTCGTGCTATCGGGAGTATTGAATTCTTTCAAACGGTTTGTGGTGTATGCGATAGCGCCGATTATGTACAACCTGGGTATTATCTTCGGGGTGCTAGTTCTGGTTCCTATGATAGGCCTTATGGGATTGGCTTGGGGGGTGGTGCTGGGGGCTGGTTTGCACATGCTGGTTCAGTTGCCGAGTGTGATTAAAGTGGGGATGCGCTGGCGACCGGTTATGCATTGGGCTGGTGAGGATGTGCGGAAGCTGCGCCGGATGATATTACCGAGGATGTTCGGCTTAGCCGGACAACAAGTTAATTTGCTCATTGTCACGATCATTGGTTCAACCTTGGCGGCCGGTAGCATCACCGTTTTTCATCTAGCTAACAATGTCCAAAGTCTACCGATCGGAGTATTTGGTATTGCCTTTGCCCAGGCGGCTTTTCCGACCTTAGCTGAGCAAGTGGCCCGAGGTAGGATGGCTGCCTTTCGTGATACCTTGACGCGTTCCTTTCGCTACATCCTCTTTTTTGTGGTGCCGGCCTCGGGCTTTTTCTTTCTGCTGCGCTCCCAAATAATTCGAGTGCTGTTCGGAGCTGGCAGATTTGACTGGGAAGATACCATCCTGACCTATGAGACGTTTGGTCTGCTGTTAATCAGCCTGTTTGCCCAAGCCACCATTCCGTTGTTGGCCCGGGCCTTTTATGTGCGTCAGAACACCGCAATTCCGGTGGCGATTTCACTGCTGAGTATTGCGACCAACCTGGTATTGGCCTTGCTCTTGGCGCCGAGTATGGGAGTGCAGGGTTTGGCTTTGGCCTTTTCAGTTGCAGCTATTGTGCAGTTGGTGGCCCTGCTGGGAATTTTACATTGGCAACTTGATGGGTTTAATGACCGGGTAGTCATTTTTAGTATGATAAAGATTGCCTTGGCGGCGGTGCTGGCTGGAGCTGTCGTTCAGGGTCTTAAATATCCGGTGGCTGCAGTTGTTGATATGCAGCGTTTTTGGGGCGTATTTCTGCAATTGACTGTTGCTATGACCGGCGGCATTGTAACCTATTTTGGTCTGTGTGTTTTGTTCAAATGTGATGAGTTGTCAGTGATACGACGATATTTGCCCCGGCGTCTGAAGTTGGTAGCCGAAACTGAGCCAGAGCTTGAGGGTTTGGAGGATTGAAAGCTGCTCTTAGCTGGGCAAACAAGAGCGGGCTGAATTTGTTAGATCTGGCCAGGGTTGCACGAGGGATTCAAGTAAGGTACTGAGTATCCAATAGACATACCCAGTCGAGGGTATTTTTTATCCTGAGGTACAATAGGAGGTGATGACGGAGCTGTTATCCTTCTTTCTAGTGATCGCTGCGGGGCTAGTGTTTTCGGCTGCCTTGGTGCGGTTGCACGTGCCCTGGGCAGCGGCCTTAATCGTGGCTGGCATGGTCATTGGGCCCGGGGGCCTTAATCTCATTGAACTTGGGTCCGCTTTTGAAATATTGGCAGAAATAGGGTTGGTGTTCTTGATGTTTATGGCTGGCCTGGAAGCGAATCTAAAACACATTGTGGCGATTTGGGCTGACGTGGGTAGTATTGCCTTGATCAATGCGCTGGTGCCGTTTGTGGTGGGTGTTTACCTGGCCAGCTTATTTGGGTATGCCCTCACGCCGGCATTGTTGGTGGGAGCGGTGCTATTGTCGACTTCAGTGGCAGTGGTGGTGCCATCACTGACAGCAAATAAATTGTTGCATACCCGTGTGGGCGAGCTTATTTTGGGTGTTACTGTGCTGGTAGATGTGACCAGTTTTATTTTATTGTCAATTATACTGCAATCGGCGAATCGGACGGCTGTTTTGCCTCTGCCGCTCTTTTACATTTTACTGGCGGCGTTGGTCTATGTGATGCATTGGTTATTACCAAGACTGAAATGGTTGGGGAAAACGTATCACCACCGCCGGGATATTTTTCAGCGAAACACCCGTTTTATTATCGTGCTGCTGTTGGGTATAGTTGGCCTGCTGCAGTTGCTGGGAGTGCATGCGGTGGTGGCAGGTTTTATTGCCGGTCTGTTGCTGTCTGAGCTGGTACGATCTCACGAGTTGAAGAAAAAGCTAACGGTAATCGGCTACGGGGTATTTATTCCTTTTTTCTTTGTGGTGGTTGGGGCCCAAACTGACCTGGGTTCCCTGGTGGCAATTAAAGGAACTATCATGCTCACGATAGTGTTGGTGCTTGGTTCGCTGACAGCAAAATTGTTGTCCGGTTGGCTGGGGGCCAGGTGGCGCGGTTTTTCGTCCAAGCAAAGTTTGTTAATTGGAGCGTATACTACGCCGCAAGTAACCGTGCCCTTGGCAGTAGCCGTGACTGGTTTTAGTCTGGGTATTTTTGATGAAGCACTGGCGACGGCCTTAGTTATGGTAGCAATTAGTACCTCATTATTAGGTCCGATAATCATAAATTTGCTGACGAGCCAGTTGGTGACTAGCGATGAGCTAAAATGACACTTGACAATAAGTTTATATGGTGCTAGGGTATCTTCAGTTCGTTTTCACTGTTGTTTTTTCCTGTTAGCCCAGAAAGGGCCCTCCTTATGAATGTGCTCCGTTCGCACCTGAATAATATTGATTGCGATCTCACAACCGCCTGCGCCGCCACCGGATAACCGGCCGCCGCCAGCCGT
>JACZRJ010000113.1 GCA_022574795.1 Patescibacteria group bacterium
TTTGCCTCAGCTCCAGTCGACATGTTATCCAACACCCACACTTCATGACCCGCGCTAAGTAGCGCGTCCACCAAGTGTGACCCAATAAATCCTGCTCCCCCAGTCACTAACACCTTCATCACGTCACCAGGCCACTGGGGCTTTAGCTTTTTCCTTTTCCCTCGTTGGCTCCTCTGCCAGCGAGGCCTCCCTTGGCTTAAGCGCGCCTCCCTCAGCTTCCTTTCCCACAGCCAACTCGAAGCGTTGCTTGAGCAAAGCATGCTCCTGGGCTAATTCACGGATTATCCGATCATGCTTTGATATCATCACTGAAAAATGTAGCGCTAATAAGAACAGGCCACCAGTCAAAATCAAAAATAACGCTGCCGGCGAGTAGCTAATACCAACCGCCTGAGCAAATATATCAAGCAGTCGAGTAACTGATGAAAACAGCACCAAGGCTAACCCCACTAAAAACCAGATTAGCGAGTAACCTTCCTTTAGTTTGTCCCGCCGCACTAAATAAATGACAAAAGCTAACAAGCTCAAGCTGCTGAAAATTGCCAGCGCCTGAATCCGAGGCGGCACCGTACCAGTAAAAAACTCACTCAACATAAGGCTGTTTTGTTTTGAAGCCGTTCATTACAATTGCCACCGCGTTAGATAATACGAAATAGGCTGCCTTTAAACTCAAATCACGCCCCACGACTGAAGTACCGGCCACCCGGCCACCCATCCTGACCGGCACTTCCACAACCTTCATCCCCGCATTGAGGAGCATGACAATTGATTCTGGTTCAGGAAAGTCAGAGGGATACTGCCGGCTTAAAAATTTCATCGCCCGCCGGCTGTACGCTCGATAACCAGAGGTTGAATCATAAATTCGCTGTTTCGTGACAACTTTAATGAGGAAAGAGAAAACATGGATACCAAAACGCCGCAGCACTGATGACCGGTAGGCAGTATCTGATACAAAGCGGCTGCCAATCACAACCTCGGCCTGCTCGTCAGCCAGACCATCTACAACCGTTTGGGCATAGGCCGGGTCATGTTGCCCGTCCGCATCTAACTCCAAGGCCACCTCGTACCCGTTGGCTAAAGCATATTTCAAGCCAGTTTGAACTGCTCCGCCAATACCCAGATTAAAAGGCATCGTCACAACTTGGGCACCCGCTTTTGCCGCCACATCTGCAGTGGCATCTGTTGACCCGTCATTTATTACCACCACCTGGGCCGACGGTAAATGCTGGTGTACCTGCTTGATCACCTCAGCCACCGACTCGGCCTCATTAAAGGCCGGCATAATTACGCAGACGTTTGTCTCTCTACTCGTTGGCATCAATAGGTATTATGGCTACATAATCAGCCTATGACACCTCCAACCTCAGGGGAAGGACCAGTAACCCCCAGGCGCCTACTGGCTATGACCCCGCTGTACCCGCCGCATGTTGGTGGCTTAGAAAGCCATGCCGAGGAATTTGACCGCCGCCTAGCCTTACAGGACATACACATCACGGTTTTTACCCCACTAACCAAGTCGGGCGGCGCCTCCCGCGAACAGTCAGCTCGCAACATCACAATATATCGGTACCCCGCCATTGAGCTAATTCCCAACTACCATTTACCAAAATTCTGGAGTCGTGGCTTTCGTCAGCAGTGGCGGCAGCTGGCCGCCAGGCCAGTTGACCTGGTCATGTCTCGAACCCGCTTTTTCTTCTCAGGAATTTTGGCCTTCAGCTACGCTCGCTGGCATGCCACCCCCTGGCTTCATGTTGAGCATGGCTCTGATTTTGTGCACCTCAACAATAGGCTAACCAGCCTGGTGGCTAAGCTATACGACTATACTCTTGGCAGACTGGTTTTAAGAAAAGCTGACTGGGTGGTGGCTAACTCCAAGGCCTCAGCCCAATTTGTTAAAAAATTATCTGGCCGAACTGATGTGACCGTCATTTACCGCGGCCTTGATCATTCAGCCATCGCCGCAATTAGGCCGGCCCCGCGCTCAATCAAGGCCATCACTATCACCTATGCCGGACGATTAATTGACGGCAAAGGCGTAGCGGACCTACTAGCCGCCGCGGGAGCTTAAACAAAAAGATCCAGAGCTACCTTGGCACCTGCAAATTATTGGCGATGGACCACAACGCCGACAATTAGAAACCTCGGTACGCCAGGCAGGCCTCACCAGGCTGGTTAGCTTCTTAGGTGAGAAACCCTGGCCCGAAACAATTTCCTATCTCAAAGCCACAGATATTTTCGTCAATCCCAGCTATACCGAAGGATTGCCAACCGCCGTACTAGAAGCTGCCGCCTGCGGCTGCGCCATCATTGCCACCAACGTCGGCGGCACACCTGAGATCATCGTCGACAACCACAGTGGGCTGTTGGTTCCACCTCGGGCACCAACTATTTTAGCGGCGGCCTTGCAACAGCTCATGGTTGATAACACCAAACGACAACGCTTGGGTAGACAGGCTAAGCAAACAGTCACCAGTAAGTTTGATTGGCAGCATTCGATTGCCCGCTACCGCACCCTACTCAAACAAGTATTCTAGACCCGCTCTAGTTTCTCTAATCGAACACCTATCAGCCGTACCAACAAGTGACCAGGATTCTCCCGCCAGTCAAAAAAGGGTAATAGCAGCCGCAGGGCATCAACTTTTAGCTGCTTCACCGAGGAAGTTGGAGTGGCCCGAGTGTACGACCGTGAGCGGGTACTGAAAGTACTAAAACGAACGGTGATCACCACAGTCCGAAATCCGGTAAAGCCCTGTGCTCTCAAACGGCTAACCAACTCCTCGCACATTTCCATTACGCTCTCGACAATGACTCTAGCATCGAGGGTGTCCTGAGCAAACGTCAGGTGCTTACCGATTGATTTAGCCACGCGGCTTAAGTGCAGGGGCGAGTCGTCAAGACCACGACATGTGTGATAGAGGGCGCCGCCCCATTTACCAAACAGTCCCGTTAGTTCACCGTGAGAAAATCTTCTTACGTCACTCACTGACTGAATGTTATGCGCCCGCAAACGCTGCTCGGTCACAGGACCAACCCCAGGCAGCACCCTGATCGGTAGTGATGCCAAAAACTGGGCGGCCTGAGCTGTTGTCACCACGGTCAAGCCATCTGGCTTATCGTAGTTAGAGGCAATCTTAGCCAGCAACTTATTAGGTCCGATA
>JACZRJ010000114.1 GCA_022574795.1 Patescibacteria group bacterium
GACATACCAGTTTGCCTTGAGCCTGAGGCTCAAGCTGGTAATGCAAACCTCTGAGCACACATTTCTTACTCTTCGACAGATTAAACTGGCTAAATGTTTCAGTGATGCCATGTTCTTCAAAAGCCGAGGCTTTAAACACTTCAGCAAATAAGCCCCGCTCATCGGGAAATTGCTGGGCAGTGATTACTACCACACCACCAAGCTTAGTTTCAGAAAAAGTAAAAGGCATACCGTAAGTACTACTTTCTTAGTATAGCGTATCAACTAGTAGCTAGCTGAGCTACTACTAAACCGCAGCTGAGTCGCAACTAAGCCGCAACTAAGCCGCAGCGCAAACCCTGTCTCAACAGGGCGCAAACACCGTCTCAACGGTGCGAAACACCGCCACAGCGGTGCGAAAACCTGATCACATGGGCTGAGTCGAAACGAAACCCTACGTTTAAAGGGTGAACACATGGACGGAGCTGAATTATTTCTTATTCTTCTGCTGCTTAACGAGAAAATCATCCAACCACTCTCGAGCCTCAAGCTTAGAGAACACTTCAATCGCCTCCCTGTCACCACTCGCAGCCTTAAGACTAGACGACACAGCTCCATCGGACTCCTGTCTACTGCCAACTAATTCGGTTTTGGGCTGCTTCAAGGCCTTGGCCCTAGAACTATTTATTCTCACCAACAGAAATACCCCAGCGCTAGCCACTATCAGAAAGGCTGTCTGACGTATTGGCCAACCCAAATAAATACCAACGGTCAGAGCCGCGAACACACCAACACCAAACGATATGTACCTGGCACGTAAGCGGCTTGCCGCGGCCTCACTAGAATTAATCGTTACCATAAGCTTGCGAGTGTACCCAGAGGTCACGCCAGAAGCAAGAACAAACCGCTCAATATCAGGTAGCTTCTCTCAAAAGTAGTTAGTCCCGCTTCAGCACTGCCAAATACGCCTCGGGCGGAATCTCAATAGAGGCAGAGCCTGCCAACTTTTTCTTGCCTCGCTTTTGCTTTTCGAGCACTTTCCGCTTCCTCGAATAATCACCACCATACAATCCGCTAGTAACATCCTTGCGCAACGCCGATAAGGTCTCCCGAGCCACCACTGTTCCCCCAACGGCCGCTTGAATGGGCACGGCAAATTGCTGTCGTGGTAACACCTCTTTTAGTTTGGCCACTATTCTTCGTCCGGCCTGCTCGGCCTTAGTCCGCGCCACAATGACCGACAGAGCTTCTACCTCCTCCTTATTAACCAACACCGACAGCTTAACGACATCTGCTTTCTGCCACTTGGCTAAGTCATAGCTCAACGAGCCGTATCCTTGAGTGACAGACTTAAGCTGATCATATAAATCTACTACCAGTTCACGCAGCGGCATGGTGTATCGAAGCAATACTCGATCAGCCTCGAGATGCTCCTGCACATCAAGCACACCCTCTCGAATTTGCATCAATTCAAATACTGCTCCGACGTATTGCTGGGGAACCAATACATCGACAACTGCGAACTGCTCTTCGATGCTCTGCAGACGCGCCGGGTCAGGAAATTGCGCCGGGGTTGCTACCTCCCGCTTCTTGCCGTCAGTGAGCGTAACCCGGTAGAGCACACTGGGTGTCGTCACAACTAACTCCAAATCATCTTCGCGGCGAATACGTTCCTGCACAATCTCCAAGTGCAACATTCCCAAAAAACCACAGCGATAACCCTGCCCCAAAGCCTCACTCCGCACCACGGCCGCGGTCAAACTAGCATCATTCAGCTGTAACTTTTCTATAGCTTCACGAAGGCGAGGAAATTCGTCAGCCCCCAGTGGATATAAACCAGCAAAGACCTTCGGCTGCGGAATGCTAAATCCAGGTAGCGCTCCGTCAGCGTTCGCCTCGTCAGCTGCTACCGTATCACCAACCCGAACCTGGCGAATGTCCTTAAGCCCGGAAGCAATGTAACCAATTTCTCCAGCTGACAACGTATCATTAGCCGTCATCTTAGGCTTAAAGCTACCAACCTCAATTGCTTTATCAGCTGTATCCGTACCGAGAAAACGCACTGTTTGCCCTCTCTTCACACTGCCCTCAACTATCCGCACGTAGGCGATAACTCCTTTGTAATCATCGTAGATTGAATCAAAGATCAGCCCCCGTAACGGTCGGTCGATCTGCTGCGCTGCCTTAGGTATCCGTCGGACAATCGCATCGAGCACCGCTGGCACCCCCTCGCCAGTCTTGGCGGATATCAGCAATGGCTCTATCGCCGTCTCGCCTAATAAGCCTGTCAATTCTTTCGCCGCCGCCTCCACATTTGCTGCTGGCAAATCAATCTTGTTTATGACGGGAATAATTGTCAGGTCCTGTTCTATCGCCAAGTACAAATTAGCCAAGGTTTGCGCCTGCACTCCCTGTGTCGCATCAACTAACAGCAACGCTCCCTCAACGGCAGCCAAACTACGACTCACTTCATACTGAAAATCAACATGCCCAGGAGTATCAATCAGATTAAGGACTGATCCTTTCCACTTCATGCGAACTGGCTGCAACTTGATGGTAATGCCCTTTTCTCGCTCCAGGTCCATTGAATCAAGCACTTGCTCACGCATCTGCCTGGGCTCCACGGTGTTGGTCAACTCTAATAAACGGTCAGCTAACGTACTCTTCCCGTGATCAATATGAGAAATAATGGCGAAATTGTGAATATCCATGATTTGAACAATACCGCGGCTTACCGTGAATGGAAATTATATCTTGACCTCTCACTGGACTCTGAAAAGATTTTAAAGGGGGTTATTTATCTCTGGCCGTAGATTTTGTACCCTACTGAGGCAGGGTTTGCGCTGCGGCTTAGCCCTACTGAGACGGGATTTCGTTTACTCAGCCGTCCTGATGAGGGTTTTCCGCCCTACGACTCACTGCGTTCCGCCCCCTGCTGAGGCACCCTACGACTCACTGCGTTCGTTGTAGGGTAAAGGGTTTCGCACTGCTGAGGCAGGGTAAAGGGTTTGCGCTGCGGCTCGCTGCGGCTTAGCTGCGGCTCAGCAGTGCGATCTCGTCTTGTGGCAAAGGGCCAGACACTCAAATGTAAGGGTAGCGCGAAGCGGCGCCGAGGCATCACCAACTCACGACGAGCTGTTTCTATCAA
>JACZRJ010000115.1 GCA_022574795.1 Patescibacteria group bacterium
TTATTGATCGCCTTGTCCTTGTAGAACGAGTCGTCGTTGAAGTGGGTTGTCGAGATTTCCTCGAAGATACATCCCTGATCCGTGCGGAAACTATGCCAGACACCGGGCTGCACAAGGCAGGTCTCGCCTGGCCGCATGGTGCGCAACCGGCCCTCGATGCTGACTTCGAGTGTCCCGTTGAGAAGCTGAAAGGTCTCCTCCTTGCGTCGATGGACATGATTAGGATGGATCTGCCCGGGCAAAATCGCGATGATCTTTTTACAGTACTCACGATTGACAACATTAACCGTCAAATTACCGTACTGTCGAATGTGCTCTAAGCCATGATGATGCGACAGTTGAATATCAGGTTTACGCCCCAAGACAACTTTGGCTTCATGCAGCATCCCTTTTACATCATGCACCACCGTCCGCATGATTCTGATATTGTCTGCTTCCACCGCCTCATGGATACCTTCATTTGGCTCATAGTCACGACTGGCGGTAAACGAGGCTCGATAGCGACCAAACTCACCACTGGTCATCTGTCCCGGCCTAGCTGGCATCGCAAAGAAAACATCGTCCCGCTTAATCACCGTGCCTTGCATAATCCGCTTGGTCGCAAACACACCCCGCTGTAGCGACTGCAACGACTCCTTTTCCTCTTGTGATATGTGTTTATGGTCATCCTGGCCAGATATTTCTCGAGCCATGAGTGCTCCTGTCACCCACTGCTCAGCCTGCTCGGGTGTCATCGAATATTTGTTCAACTCACTAGTGTTAGTCGGAATCCCCACATGCCGCTCCAGCATCCTGGCCCCTTTGCTCACCGCCGCCTTTACTACATCAAGATTATCCGGCGCCTCATGTCCTGAATAACCAATCGTCAACGCCGGGTAACGCCCGATCATCTTTTGCATAAAATTAAGCTGCACCATGTTGTTTGGCGTCGGGTAGAGGGCAACACAATGCAGCACCGCCAACTCGGTCTCCTTGTGATTGAAAAAACTGACCAAATCATCAATTTCGTTTACCGACAATCCAGCCGTCGAAGCGATCACCGGCTTCTTGGTTTCGGCAATAGCTTGCAACAATGGCCAATCACCCGCACTACAGCTGGCCACCTTAATAACATCGACACCATGGTCAACGCAAAGCCGTACTGAGGCTTCGTCAAAGGGCGTCACAATCGTCATCAGACCATGACTACGTATCCGATCCAGCAGCGTCAGAAACTGATCTGCCGTGAGCCGGTTCGATAACAACCGTGGAATGTGCTTCACGTCATCTCGCTGCTTGAAATCAGGATGAATAAAAGTATCAAGATCACGATATTGCAATTTAACGCCTGCCTTAATACCATGCTTCCGAGCAATGTCCGCCATGGCATCAATAATCTTTAAACCATGTTCAACGCTTCCCTCATGGTTGTTAGCCAGCTCAAATATAAACAGTTCATCAAACAATTTTTCAGGCGCTGGTATCATTGGCAAATGGTTTTTAAAGCTAAATGGTGCCTTACGTAGGCCGATACCAATTAGTACAACCGTGAGGCATTACTGTCAACAGAGGCAGGTATTGAGCAAAGCTAGTGGTAGACTTACCAGCAGGCCAACGCCTAAATAGTGCGTTAGGAACCTCTAATATACCCTGTAGTAGCAAAAATGCTCATGAATATAATTCGTCAGATTACCGGTCTTATCTTCGACGTCGACGGCCTTATCCTCAACACCGAGGCACTCTTCGATGATCTGATCAGAGACTATATGACAAAAGTAACAGGCTTAAGACCGAGCGACCAGCACTTGCAGCAGCTGCGATCAAAAATGTACGGACGGCGTAAGGAAGATTCAGCTCGGCTCTTAATGCGCGACCTAGCAATCACGGCAGACGGTGCCCTTGATGAGTACTTGGCCTGGCGACAAACTAAACTTGATCAGCTCTTACCCAGCGCCGAGCTGTTACCTGGCGCCGAGCGCCTCATTAGATATGCCGACGCCAATAATATTCCCCAGGCGCTCGCTACCAGCTCAACCCGCCACGATTTCGATCGCAAGACCACTAATCACCAAGAGTTATTCGCCCTGTTTGGCAATCATATCGTTACCGCCGATGACGCTAGCCAAGGCAAGCCAGATCCCGAAATTTTCTTGCTAGCCTGCGCCTCACTGGAGCTACCACCCGCTCAGTGTCTAGGATTTGAGGATGCCCCCAGTGGACTGGCTGCCCTCAGGCCGCCAAGATGGCAGCCGTTGTGGTTCCGCATCCCAACCTTAACCCCAGCCTCGTCAGGCAGGCCGATCAAGTACTGAACAGTCTTGAAGATTTTGATCCTCTCAGCTGGGGACTACCACCCTTCACCTAATAACGCCGGCTGTTTAAACTACTTCAACAACTCATCATTAATAGCTACCTGCAAACTGTCGACACTGTACCTACCGGTAAAAAGCACGCCATTAATATAAATACTTGGCGTCGCTCGCACCCCCACAGCGTTACCGTCAGCCACGTCTTGAATGACGGCCTCGGTATATTTTGAATCATCAAGCGCCGCAGCAAATTTCACCACATCAAGATCAAGTAACCCGGCATATCTCTCAAGATCCGCCCGGGTCAGCTCCGACTGATTCTCATATAAAGTGTCGTGATACTCCCAAAACTTGCCTTGCTCCTGCGCCGCCAATGATGCCTCAGCCGCCAACTGAGCTTTGTCATGAATCGAATTTAGTGGAAACTGCCGAAAGACGAACCGGACCGACTCACCAACATTTTGCTCCTTCACTTGCCCTAGCACTGGCTGAAGCGCCCCGCAGGCCGGACACTGAAAATCGCCAAACTCAACAACCGTTACCGCGTGCTCGGAAAAGTCACCAGCCGTGCCCGCCGTCGCATTAGCGTAGGCTGGATCATCATCACGTACCAACCGTTCAACGGAAACCACCGGTACTTCCACCTGACCGCCACCATCCCGACCGGCCACCATTGCTCCCACGATAATGATCACCACGGTGAGCAGAAGTACTCCCGCTAGTACCTTCGTCTCATTTGATATCTCCATATCTTGGTAGCCTATACCACACCATCACAAAAGCAATCACGGTG
>JACZRJ010000116.1 GCA_022574795.1 Patescibacteria group bacterium
CGAGGTTGCCAGCCTTGTAAGGTACATAAGTAGTATAAATCGCATTTTTGCACAAACCATGATGTATTTCTATTGGCGTTCATCCTTGGAGTTTAGTGTTGAATAAGTTAGTTTGATAAAGTGGTGAATGATTGAAGGGTACGTGATTTGCCACACGGCTAAGCCAGTAGCAGTGGTCACTCGGTATAGCCCACCAGAATCAATAGGAAAACTGGGAAGGAGTGCAATTCAAAGTGAGGGTGGTTGTTGCCGGCATACTTGAGGAAAACGGGAAAGATGACATTTCCGCTGGACATTTGGTCATGGGTCCTGTAGAAGATGGTGGGATAAACCACATGATGAGGGTCCCATGATGAACGACACGAAAAGCCTTGAAGAACGCCTGGAAGCACACCCGGAATTGAAGGAGCACATACTGGCGTTACTTGATGTGGCCGAGAGTGGCTTGCGGCGGGCAGACGATGTGGAGGAAGAGCTAATCGAGAAGGTCAAAGGGTTAGGTCAGCAAGTGATGCAGGATTGGGCCGAACGTGGAGAACAGGCGGCCGATCAATCGTTCCGAGAATCAGGAGAGAAAGTGGTCTCAAACGGTAAAAAAAACTCTACTGGCACACGAGCTTTGGGGAAGTCACCATAGAGGAACAGACCTTCAAGCTGTCGGGTAGCGTGACTCGGCCTTTTAGTGATGCAGCAGGTGTTGCATGTCGAGGGTATTCACTCCCGTTTCAGCGCCGCATCACCGACTTTGGTTCTGAAAAGGCTTTTGAACGAGCTTCCCGTCAAGTCAAGGAACACTATGATCTTGATATTTCACCGAGCACGGTGCGCCGCATCACGCAAGGTCATGGCGAGCGAGTACAGGACCATCCGGAACTGACACAGGGGCGTGCCAACAAAGAGACGTGTGCACAGCAGTTGATTGCGGAGACCGATGGTACCATGATTCCCACGGTCACCACGGATGCCAATTGTGAGGGCGATCGACGCAAAACGCGCCAAGTAGGCTGGAAAGAGGTACGCTTGAGCCTCGTCTATGAACACGGCAGCACCGAACCGATCTTCGCCACGACCACCGGGAGCACGGATGTGGTGGGTGATCAATTGGCCTGTTGCGCATCGGTCATCGGGATGGACAGGCAGACGATGATACATGCTGTCGGCGACGGCGCCACCTGGATCCCAGATCAAATGGATCGTGCTTTTGGTGCGCAGAGCCGTTTCTTGATCGATTTCTATCACCTGAGTGATTATCTGGCTGCGGCGAGTAAGAGCTGCAGCGCGGATCACCGAGCTTGGCTCAAGGAGCAGCAGGAACGAATGAAAACAGGAGAGATTGGCGCAGTGATCGCGACATTGGAACTGCACCTCGAACCTTCATCTGTGCAAGATCAGGATGCGCCAGTGCGAGCATGCCTTCGCTACATTCGAAAAGAACTTTGTGTTCCTCATTCTCACCCCAAGTTACTAAACACCCAGGCGGATACCTGCTCTCTATGCCCGGCAGATTAGATGCACAACATCTAGAAACGCTGAATATTACCTTCATAAAGCCTCCCTATCAAACTAATCTATCTTGAGCTACTAACTGCATACCATAAAACTCTAAACATGTAAACATATAAAAGATAAAATTAAAAGCTCCACTTCTTGTGCGGAAAGTGGAGCTTTGTTGACTAGTAAAACAGTTAGAAGAGGGAGAGAACCTTTTTTCTCATTGTCTCATCCTTGATGTTTATAGGAGTAAGCCACTGAGGAACATATGGATGTTTACCGATACTATCATTCAAATGTCGTGCTGAAATAGTACATCCAAAATATTTCTCTTCGATTTTATCTTCCATACTCTTTCGCACAGTAAAATCCTTACCCTCTCTATCCTTCTGGGAGCGAGGCACACTCTGCTCAAAAGAATGGATCAAGCCATCTTCCACCATCCTTGTAAGAATTGAGCTTATCCTATTCTCCATGCCTCGACCCCACTCAGCATGACGATCAGCCTTACGATTACTCACCTTATTAGAATCCTGTTTTCCTTTTTTCTTTATCTTTTTGCGATTTCGTCTCATTTTGTCACTAGAAAATGTCGGCCAATCATACACCCTCATACATAGCGCCCTCCTTTGTATTGCACTAAACTTTATTTCAATTCCCTTATTATATACCTTTTATATACTATTGTCAATCATTCCTAGTGAATAGACGTAATTCCATAAGCCACAAAGAAAAAGCTTTTTTAAATGGCAGTACAGAAAAAAAATATCTTAGATCAATTAATTTTTTAACTGCCCAGCCAAAAAATCCAGAAAATGTAATACCGAATATACGCGCAACTGCGTATTTCCCACCACACGATATTACGTATCCAGGTATCGAAACCTTGTACTTGGCAAACGGCTGACCCGTCAACGCGCGATTTATGTTTGCCGCTACAACGTCGGCTTGCTGTTCTGCAATAAATGCTGTAGCTGGCGCGGGATTGCTAGTTTCCCCATTAATAAAAATCGCGTTGTCGCCTATTGCAAAAACTTTACGCAAACCCTTCGCCTGCAAAAAACTATCTACCGCGATTCTTCCCCTTTTGTCCAGCTCAAGTCCCTTTATTTGAGAAAAAATATAAGGACCCTTTGTGCCTCCTCCCCATAATATTAAATCCGCATCACACTTTTCACCTTCCTCAAACAAAACACATTCCGGCAGTACTTTTTCTATTCTTGTGCTGGTAAAAACATCCACGCCTAATTTTTTTAGACGCCTCACAACCGCATCTCTCTGTGATTTTGCGAATGAAGCAAGAATCGTACTCTGCGCCTCAAATAACGAGATCTTGATATCCCTATAATCAAATTTATAATCTTGCGCGAGATGCCTTGTGTATGTAGCGATTTCAGCAATCACCTCAACCCCCGTGGCACCCCCGCCAACAATAACAATGCGGATTGGCTCGCCTTTCTTGGCATCAGCAAAAATATCCTCAATTCTTCGCCTGATACGAAACGCGTCTCGTAAAGTTTTGAGCGCGTAACAGCATTTTTCAGCCCCCTGTATGCCAAAATATACGGTCTCGGATC
>JACZRJ010000117.1 GCA_022574795.1 Patescibacteria group bacterium
CATTTGAAGTGCCGTGGCATAAAAATGAGGAAAGGAAAACCGAGTTCGATGACAAACATGATTATGGTTGAAAGCTTGTGCCACCACAGCGGCAGGTGGTGGGCAAACCAAGCCAGCATGGTGGGTAGCGGCTGGGTTTGGTAATGGTAGGTGAGGGCGGTGAGGTTGCGCCAGACGGCATCACCAGAGAGTAATTTGACGGCACCAGAGAGAAACATGAGTCGGAAGAGTAGCCACCAGAGGAGCCAGACAACTAGATTTGAGCGGGGCGAGATCCAGATGGCTAAGAAGCCTACTTCGAGCAGCAGGATGTCCCACTGGAAGGAGAGAAAGTCTTGCGAGCCGTTAACCAGGGATAGGTACAGTAAAAAGAGCACCACCAGCATTAGGCGAGGGAAGACTCCGGCGATAAGCAGTAGTGAGGTCACCAGGCCGGTAATAATGAGGGCAGATATCATCCCATTGCTGGCGTTAAAGCCCAGTACGGTAGGCAGGTTCCACAGCCAGGAGAGGCCGAGGGTTTGTTTAACCTGTGAGAGGTATTGCGCGGCAGGCAGAATGCCGCGGGAACCAATGAGGCCAGCGGCTTGTACGCCGAAGGAGGCAAAGGCGATCAGATAGATCGCCCCGAGTATTTTTATAAAGAGCCAACTGGAAAAGACATAGCTGGCAGGTTGAACTACCGGACCCCACGCTAGCAGCGTTAGGGCTAGCATGCTGCTACGGTTAGCGGCGATGAGCCGATAGGCTCGCTCTGATAGCCAAGCAAAACCAGGTAGGTGTTGATAGAGGCGAAGCCAGCGGGTGCGCCCGCCCGCTGCCAGGGCGCCAAAGACAGCTCGCGCGCCGCTAGATACTGTACCGTCGAGGGCAATTAACTGAACTGATCGTTGGCAATCAGCTTTAGTTACTTGCGGGAAGCGGTCAAGGTTGCTCTGGTACTCTCGATACTCAACGGTCTGCCCAGTACGCTTTTGCCAGGCATAAATCCAGGTCCGGCAAAAGCGACAGTCGCCGTCGAAGAGCAAAGTCAATTTTTTTGGTGATGCCATAGTATCGTTATTGGTCTGTCGGTAGCAGCATTGGGCTGGTTACTTCTTACGCTTCCTTAACGGTTACGGCTGGAAATTTTTAGGCGGTGCTGCCAGAGCCTCGCGGCGGCGACCGTAGTTGGTCCACACTTTATTCTGTTTGAGTCGGACGGAATTTTGCATCAGTAGATTAGATTAACGCTAAGACTTGGTGTCATATTAGCACTTAACCTCGCTTATGGCGGTAGCTCTATAACTCGGCCTTCGAAGAGGACGTCGTCGCGCCCAAAGGCTTTGATGGAATAGCGGACTGGGTAGCGGCTGGGATCAGAGGCAAAGGTATTGAATAGGGGTAGGTGAGATGTCCAGAATATCCAGCGGACTTTCTTATCCCGAAGCAAAGCGGCGGAAGGTTCGGGGTCTTCTGGCAGTGAGGTAACAATGGTATCACCGCCAAGGAAATATTGGGCGGGAAGGAAGTGAGCGTACATGGTGGCTTTATCGGTTGAGCCACTATCTGCCAGGTAGCGGGACATGTTATAGAACAGCCAGTCTTCGACGTTCTTTCGGCTAAAGCTATCGAGAGCAGCGTGAAGTCGATTAGCAGAGAGGACCAGGGGCAACGACAGCATAGAAAAAACGAGAGCCAGACCTAGCCATTGGCCGGCTAGGCCCAGGAATGATTTATTAGTCGTTTTAAAGAGACTGGCGATAACCAGGTATAGGCCCAGGCCCGCCACCAGTCCCAGGTAAGGAATGAAAGAATAATAGGTTTTCGCCACCGGATGAACCCAGGTAGCGATGCCAGCTAAGCTGGTCCCAGTTAGCAGAACCAAATAAATTCTGATCGGAATTCTTTCCAGTAGATTTCGCCCGGGTTTCATAGGCTGCCACATCTGCCAGCTATGCCATAGTAAAGCGATCAGCCCGAGAGCTGAGATGAGTACCAGGAGGGTGTTGAGGTTAGTTGGCACAGCTGTTTTGTATTTGAGCCAGAGCGGGAAGAGCACGAGTAGGGCTATGACTGCTAGTGGCGGGGAAGCGTTGTTAAAGTAAAGGATTTTGGGCAAGAAGCGTCGCCGGAGCAGTGCTGCGCCAATAATGATTGGGAAACTCAGCGAGGCTACGAGAGTAAAGGTGTTAAGGGTAATTCGTCGCTGGTGGCCCCAAACATGCCACCAGCTGCTGCTGATAACGGCCCAGCCTTGTCCAATATTTTCCTGCACCTCTCCTAAGGAGCGATCGACATTGGTTACCGGGTGATCAAGGTAGGCGGAGTAAAAAGGATTACCAAAGAAGCTGGCGTTGGCAATAAAGTAGGGCGACATTACGAGTAGGGCTGGTAGCGCTAAGGCAAGAATGCAGCGCCAGCGCCGCTCGAGCATTAAAACGAGGCAGGCTAGGCCAATAACTAGTCCGGCGACGATAATAGCCTCTTGTCTGGTCTGAGCCGCCAGACCGAAGAGGATGCCAGCTGGTATTAAACGACGGGGCTTGGTCTTGGCCCAGAAGAGAGTGGTTAGTGAGAGTAATAACAGGAGGCCGACCAGGGGGTAGGCCAGGGGTCGGTAGGTTATAAGCATGAAATCACGATTGAGGGCTGTTAACAGCACCGCCAGGGCAATGGCTGGGCGAGGAAGTTTTAATTGTGTGCCGAGCCAAGCCAGCACCAGAAGGGTGGCGGCCGCAATAAAGAGGTTAATCAGGCGAGCCGAGAGTACAATATCTGAGGTGCTTAGGGCAGAAGGGATGAGCACAAGAGGCCAGACTGGTAGGCGTTTTTGCTCTGGGTTATAGAAAGTCAAATTTGTTTGGATGCGTTCCACGATAAAGAAAAAGTTGTAGGGATCTCCGCCTGATACTCCGCGAGCCTCACTAAGGTTGCTGACATGCCACACGAGCAGCGTGCTAGAGAGCAAAACAGTTACCAGTACCAGCTTACTTACCTGCCAGCGGTGTACGGTTAGGCGAGGTTTGCCGTTCAGCCAG
>JACZRJ010000118.1 GCA_022574795.1 Patescibacteria group bacterium
CTGTGTCTGCGGCCCGAATGAAAGCCCAGGTCCGCCGCGACCTCGCCGCTCAAAACTCTGGAGCCCGGGTATATATCACTCAATGGAGTGATGTCCTCTATGACACTCCAGCCGAGTGGGACATACCCCAATATGGAATCAGGACCGGAGATAAAGTGGACGCAATCCTCGTAGATTACAAACCTGCCGGCCAGCAATCTTTCGCCCCGTTTACCGGGGAAGAGCTAGTGACCAGGGTCCTGTACTATTTCCACCGGGGAAAAATAGTCAGTCGCCGAGGAGGCATTATACCAGCGAGCACGCCTATCTATATACCCTAACATCCCCGCTAACTTGCCTCCAAAACTCCTTTACTCGTTCTCTGCAACCGCACCCCAAGTGCGGTTTTTTTAATTCTTGCTGAAAAGAGGGTGGTCGCCGTAGGCTGAGCCGCAGCGAAAACCCTACGGTTAGGGCGCAAACCCCGTCTCAACGGGGAGGAATGATCAACTCCGCACCTCCATTATAAGGAAGTGAGGCCTGCCTGCCGGCAGGAAGGGGTACTCACCGAGCCACTTGACCGGGCGCGAAAAAATATTTACAGTTACCCAACGCATTTTAAATATTATGCTGTAACCATGCCCAAAAGAACCTACCAACCTAGCCGCCGCCGCCGCTCTCGCCGTCTTGGTTGGCGCGCCCGTAGTGCCTCAACAATGGTCCAACGACGTCGCCAGAAGGGTCGTCAACGCTTAACTCCAACTGCCGTACGTGCTGCCCGCTAATAATCGTTTAAGCAGCGGTTCTGAAATTAAGCGCTTAGTGAAGAGTGGCCATAGTCTGCGAGGGGCACACCTTACCGTGTACTACCAAGCTTCCGGGAAACCCACCTCCCGAATCGCCTTCATTGTTAGTAAAACCGTTCACCGCTCAGCAGTTGTACGCAACCGCCTACGACGATGGCTGTCCGCAATTGGCCAAGAGAGTCTTGGGATACTAGTCGACAGCGGGTCTTATGATATGGTGTGGATAGCGCATCCCAGCATTACGAAGATTGCCAGTCAAAGAGAGTTCAGAGACGCCTTGCTACCGCGAATAAAAAAACTAGCGAAAAATAAGACACCATAAAAAACCACTCTACCTGTGACACACTATCATCCCTCATCAATATTTTCGGCGTGGTTTCTCAAGCTAGCGGCTAGCGCTATCCGTTTATATCAACGAACAATTTCACCTGATCACGGTCTGCTCCGCCTGGCTTTTCCTTCAGGGGTGTGCCGATTCAGTCCTACCTGCTCTGAATACACCGTTCAGGCGCTGCAACAACACCGTTGGCTTGGAGTTATTCTTGGCCTCAAACGAGTAGCTCGTTGTCACCCCTGGTCCGACGGTGGTTATGATCCAGTTCCTGCGCCAAAGCGCCAGAACAGCACGCCGTCCCAGGCTCCGGTGGCACCAAGAAACACTAGCGTAAAAGCAGGCGCCAGTTAAGCGGCTTGGCGATCTCCTATGAACCCCTTTACCTTCGTCTACCTCGAACTCCTCTTTAGGCCGCTCTATAATCTCCTCGTCGGCATCACTAATTTTTTGCCAAACCACAATGTTGGCCTGGCTATCATCTTGGTCACTGCGATCGTGAGAGTTATACTGCTGCCCCCCACTATCCATCAGGCCAAGCAGTCCCAGCGCAACCAACAAAAAATGAAGGCTGTGCAAAAGGATATCAACAAGATTAAGAAACAACACCAAAATGACCGCACCAAGCAAGCCGAGGAGACGATGAAAATATATAAGCAAGCCGGCATCAATCCTGCGGCGGGTTGTTTACCACTTCTCATTCAGCTACCTATTCTCATTGCCTTGTACCGAGTCTTTCTGGTTGGCTTAGGCCCAGATTCCTACGACAGCCTGTATTCCTTTGTCTCGATCCCTGAAAATGTCTCACAAGTGTTTCTGGGACTGTCTATGACTGAACCGAGCCTGCTCTTAGGCGTCATCGCAGGAGCCTCGCAGTTTGTTTTGATGAAGCTATCGATGGCGACCACTACAGCAACTATGCCTGGAGCGAATGAGAGCAGCGCCCAAATGATGGCTAGCATGCAGAAAAACATGATGTATTTCTTTCCGGTGATGACAGTCTTTATTGCCTTACAACTACCGGCTGCCCTGGCCCTCTACTGGGTAGCCTCCACCGTTTTCGCTATCATCCAACAGCGAGTCATGAAAAAAATACTGCCACAGTCGCAAGGCCTGCCAGCTATCTAAACACCTTTTTATAGAGAGCGGATTACTCCCCGCTCTCATACCTAATTCAAGGAGGGAATAAATAGCAGTTGAAGGACAACACGCCCTCGGACTATGATGGGTTTTAAGGAGTCCAACCATATGTCATCCCCTGCCAGCGAAGATCTAGAGAGCCAAACGCTACTTCTTGTTGAGGAGCACGTTAGGCGACTACTAGTACGCCTGGATTTCGAGCAAGCCACAGTTCGCTGCCATCGCCTCACTGAAGAGGTGTCCTCGGATACATCCAGCTACCCCACCATCGAGATTAATATTGAGGCTGGCGACACTGGCAAACTACTCATTGGCTCCCAGGGCAGTCATCTTCAGGCGCTGCAGCACATCATCCGTACTCTCTTACGGAGACAATTGAGCCAGCCGGCTCGGATTGTAGTCGATGTGAATGGCTATCGAGTCAAGCGTGAACAGGTGCTCTTAAGTCTCGCCGAAGACTCTGCTCGCCGGGCACAGAGCTCCGGGCGCAACATCGTCCTGAGGCCTATGGAGGCAGCCGAGCGGCGGACGATTCATACTGCCTTGGCTACCCACCAGGAAGTCAGCACTGAGAGTATGGGCGACGAACCCAATCGCCGGGTTGTTGTCAGGCCAGTTCTTATCTAGAAGTTGGACAATAGTCGTTAGGGTGGGAAGTAGTCCGGGGCTGCGGTACTATTTTCTTGATTTTTGATTCCTATTTTATAGTTTTTGTCACAGTCAATTCTAACCAATACCACTATTGCTCTAAGCGGACGGGC
>JACZRJ010000119.1 GCA_022574795.1 Patescibacteria group bacterium
ATGCATTATTAAGCACTTACCTAAATACGAATTATGAGCCATATAGTTTATAAAACCGTCACATATACCTTTAAAAAAACGTTAAAATGTGTTAAGATCAAGTAAAGAGCAGTTTTCCGACACGTCTATACATTGGCTAAGCAATGTATAGACATAAAAACAAACAACAAACATGTCAACAGACCCAGCCAAGGACAAAAAATACGTTCCCATTAGCGAAGCGGCGCGGATTCTCGGTGTGTCGATAGCGACGGTCAGAAGGTGGGACAAAAAGGGCATTCTTCATGCCATCCGACGCAGTGGGAGATATCGCTATTTCACCCTTGATGAGCTGGAGAAAGTTAAGTTTTCCCAGCCACTAACAATCTCGCAAGCTGCACACCAGCTTGGGCTGTCAGCAACTACACTGCGACGTCTAGAGAGACGTGGTGTCATCAAGCCAGACCGTAATGATAAGGGTGAAAGAATCTACACCAGGAAGTGCTTAAAGAGCTTTTTGGATTCTGAATATTACTTAAACCGCAGGAAAGTAGAGGAGAAAATCCTAGAGCCATTCAAGGCACACGAGCAAGACCAGGAGAAGATAAAAGCACACAAGAGCCTGAGTGCATCGGATAATGGGGGCAGTGACGAGGATACAGAACATCGGCTCTTAGCCGCGGAAACATATCAAAACAAGAAATTACTAAATGCGCTAGTTCGCTCGAAAAGATACGTGATAAGCGCTGGCGTCTTTATTACCACGGTATTTGTCCTGATCATAGCTACATTAACAGCTTTATTCCTTATATGGCCGGAGGATACAGGTTCTTTTCTTGGCTATTATTCTGAGCCAAAGGCTTCTCTTCTAACAAAATCATCAGGAAACAACTCGCCTGAAGATACTCTTAAACCGCATGTACTGGGCGTACAAGTAAATCGGGAAGAACGCGATGTGCTATCCTCCTTTATATACCCGTTCAGCCAAGTATCCCTGCAGCTTGTCAGGCTTATCGATGTCGAAAAATACTACCGTGCAGTACCAGAGCCCGTCATTCGGGATATCCAGGATATCTTTACGATTACCAATGAAGGTAATCTAACGCTGCTATATAAGCTCCAGCTGCCAGATAGCACCTATCTTAGCATTCCTGATGGAGCCATAAGCACCATAAAAAACCTCGATGCTGACTATCTACGAGGTCGCGCACCCGGATTGGATCCGGGAAATATTGTGTTTCTCAATGAGGAGGGCAACCTAGAACTATTCGGATTACTCGTAAGTCCATCCGTAGGTACCCAAGCGATCATAGACGGCGCAGTTACAGAAGAGAAGATTGCCGAAGGAGTACTTGACAGTTTCGGATTAGAGGAAAACAGCATCACAACAGTCCATATTGTAAACGGAGAGGTGAAGACTGCCGATATTGCCAACACTGCCGTTACAGCTATTAAGATTGCCAGCTCTGCTGTTAACTCAGCCAAAATTAAGGACGGATCAGTCGCAGCAGTTGATCTTGCCGATGGTGCTGTAACCAGTGGTAAGATAAGCGATGGAACAATCTTGACAGCAGACCTAGCGGACGGAGCTATTACTACTGCCAAGATTGCTGATGGCACCATTGGTCTTAGTGATCTCAATGATATCGATGCAGCAGGAGATGAAGAATGCCTGACATACGAGACAGATAGCGGCGCCTTCGAATGGCAAACTTGCAGCAGCGGAACCTTCAACTCCTTCACCTTGTCGGGCGACAATGGTACCGATCAAACTCTGGAGGATGGCAACACGCTTGAAATTGCCGGCGGTAATGGTCTCACGACAACAGCTGGAGCCACGGATACTCTGACGGTAGCCATCGACTTACTAAACTCCGATGATGGTACCGGCGGCACCTCTAGCAACTCGGGCCTGGAGTTTCAGGGCAGCAGCACCGATGAGCTAACCATGCTACAAGGTTGTTCGGATACTCAGGTGCTTAAGTGGGACGACACTAACAAAATCTGGGAGTGCGCCGCTGACGCTGGAGCATCGTCAGCTTCGCTGCAAGCAGCCTACGATACAGGTGGATCTATAACTACTTCTGATGCTCGAGATATCGACTTTGTCCTAGATGACACTGCTACCGATAGTAATTTCGACATCGATATTGCCACGGGTTCAACCTCCACGGTAACTATATCGCGAGCAGCTGGAGCCGGTACGTCTAACCCGGCACAGTTACTGAAACTAGAAGATTTGGATGCTGATCTAATCATCGCTGACGGACTTTTGATACAATCGGCGGGAACGCTTACCGATGCCATCGATGTCTCTGATGCTCAGATAATCAATGCGTTAAATATAGGAGCGAACACATTTAGAGGTACCACCGCGGTGATCGACTTCACTGACTTTGATGTTTCAGCAATTGGCAGCATCACTGCCCAGAACACCTCGGCCGTTCATATCTTCGGGGCCGCCGCTTCCTTTGAGCTGCCCAACTCAGATACTCCTACCGTGGACGCTAATGGTGAGATCGCCTTTGATAACACCGTCACTGACTTCACCACTGGTGTTTTGCGGGTCTATGGCTCTGATGAAGAGCAGGGGATCGTGGCCCTGCCCATCGCTCAGTTCACCTCACCCACTGACAACTTTGTTGTCTCCTACAACGCCACCAATGATGAATTTGAACTAACGGCTAAAACCACTGACACCTTCGGTCAAACCACCTTCACCTTAGCTGGCGACACTGGCTCTGAAACCATCGCTGACGGTAATACCATTACTGCCACTGGTGGTACTGGTGTCACTACCGCCGTTACCGCCACTGATATCATCACCTTCTCCTTTGATTGTTCTGAAGTCGAAGGCACTGATATTGATTGTGCTGGTGAATCAATCACCCTCGAGACCACCTTAGACTCAGTGACCACCATTAACCTGGCTGGTACCAGCGCCAGTATCACCGGGGCCACCGCCGTCATCGACTTCACTGACTTTGATGTTTCAGCGGACGGCTTAATTT
>JACZRJ010000006.1:0-4149 GCA_022574795.1 Patescibacteria group bacterium
TCTACTTTAATCGAAATGAAGTAGAATAGGGTTAAGAGTTCGCGATCATCTACCCGGTGATGATTTGCTTCAGCGTAAAAGAGCTGGCCAATCTTGGTGACATGAGCGCCAGGTAGCTCTTCCTCCACCTCTCTCTTTAGGGTCTCCGACAATGTTTCTCCCGGCTCCATTCTGCCACCTGGAAGATCCCAGCAGGTCTGCCGGAACTTTTTCGAGTTCCCCTTAAGAATTAATATCGTATCGTTATCCGATATAACCCCCTTGGTCGAGACTTGGAAATCGAGCGGCATAGGCTAGGTCTTGCTCGTAGCTTGAGCTTCATTTTTTTTGATCTTCTGGACCAGTGGCCAGATCAAGAGGGCTGACTTAATCAGCGTTTTGGTGTCGAGTTTGCTGCCCGCCATGCTGGTCCAGCGGATGGGGAAGTTTTTCGTGCGGTAGCCGCGGCGAACTGATTTATAGGCGATTTCCGTATCAAAAAGCCAACGAGATTCGAGCAGCGGGTTGAACAGGTCCCGAGCAACTTGGCGCTGATAGCCTTTAAAGCCACACATGGTATCAATGGCGCCGAGCCCGAATAATTTCATGTAGGTACGATAGACCCAACCTGACAGAGACCGCAGTGAGCTGCCTCGATCAGTTTTGGCTCCCGGCATATAACGATTGCCGACAGCTATGTCGGCCTGGGTTAAGGCAGTTATCATCTTGGGAAGCTCCGTGATCGGGGTGGCGCCGTCGGCATCGATAAAGACAATGGTGTCACCGCGGGCTGCCATAACGCCTGTTTTGACGGCCGCTCCTTTACCCTGGTTTTTTTGGTGGTGTAATATCTTTAGGCCAGGCAAGCGTGATTGGTACGACTTAGCCACGGCAACAGTCCGATCGGTGCTACCGTCATCAACAACTAGAATTTCGCGCAGTTGATTGCGGTGCCGGGCGGCATAGCTGCTGATTGAGGCCAGAAAAGAGCCTAATCTCTGTTCCTCATTGAAGGCCGGAATGACTAATGAAAGCTTCATATTTACTTACCCTAGCGATTTGCTGGTCAGAGTACAACGGAGGCTGTCTTGGCCCTGACTGGCAGGCTTGTGTTCTTGGTCTATCGTTGGTACTGCTACAGCCATGTTGACGGCGGTAGTGATACTGATGGGTTCGGCTTTGCTGGCCAGCGGCATTGTCTTTAGGCATCAACGGGTGCTGGTTTACCTGGCCGCTGCCGGAGCACTATTTGAAGCTCAGTGGTTGCTGTTGGTACTGCTCGATAGGGTCGTTTGGCGGGACACTGAGACAACAATTGTGTTAACTGTCGGCGCCGCTCTCCTGTTGATACTATGGCTGTCGCTAATCAAAAGTTGGCGGGCACCGGCTTTAGGGTTAGATCTGTTAGTGAAGGAGAGTGTTATTATCGCAGTTCTCTTGATTACCTTGTTGGCGGCTAGCGCGATCTCAGCTCTCAATGGTTGGCAGGACGGATCGTGGGTGACTCATAGTTGGTACAACAGTGATACCGCCACGTTGGTTTCGCTCGTGCAAAGTTCACTGTTAACTGACGGACTAGTTAGTGCCAATCCTTTCGCGGCTGGTTATTCGTTGGAATATCCAACCTTACTTCATGCTGGAATCGCGGAACTGTTGCGGGCCTTCGGGGAGACTGCTGCCTGGCTGAGGCTCTTGCCCGTTATGGTACTGCTGCAAATTCTGGTTACCGTACCGCTTTTCTTTCTGCTTATTGATCTGTTGTTACCAGAGCCAGGGCATGTCTGGCAGCGCTGGCTGGGTACTTCAAATCGTTGGCTGATGTTAGTTCTGCAAGCGGGGCTGGTGCTGTTTGTCATGGGCTTGTCGTGGGAGGCTTATGTGTATCCCCAAGGGCATTTCTTTGTCTATGGTTTGTTGCTTCTTGAAGCGGCCTTATTATTCACGGCCGGGGAGCGATCCGGTTCAGCCCAGGTAGTGCCGCTTGGTGTCGCCAGTGTCGTTGGCGTGGTCTTAATCATGTCGAACGCTGTGCTGGGGGCAGTGAGTGCCTTGTTGCTTGTTGCCTTCTTTATGGTTCGGTTGCTGGATCGCCGGCGTGAATTGGCGGAACGAATCTTGGCAGCCCTTTTGGTTCCCGGGTGGCTTATTGTCTATCGCTGGCTGGCAGCGGGTGATCCGCAATTTGGCCTGCCCTCATTTTCGTACACGGCGGCCTTGGATTTGCTGAGATTATCGGCACGGTTAGTGATTTTGGCGATAGTCTTAATAACACAATTGTCGCGCTGGCGGCTCGTCGGAGCAATGGTTGCGGCGCTGGTGGGGGCGGCGGTCTTCACTTTTTTCTTTTCGACTAGAGCCATCATCGTGGACAATGCCGCTCGTTTTCTATATCACGCCTTGATGATAAGTTTTCCAGTGCTATTGGTGTCGCTGGTCAGGGCTTGGTATTGGATACGGCGAGAGTTGGTGTACACCACGCACGATTTAGTTGAGCGGGGCCTGGGTTGGCTGACGGTCATTGGTATTGCCGGGGTGCTAGTGCTTCCGGCTGGAGTTAGCGTGGCGATTACGCATGATCATTTGATGTTTAAAAATCAGCTGACAATCGATCGTGAACAGGTAGCCGCCCTGAAATGGTTGGCCGATAACACTGTTTCCAATGACGTCATTTTAGCGTCACCTGATCAGCCCTTTGCCGTGCCCCTGTTTACCGGACGGTCTTTATTGAGGACAAATTACTGGTTATCGCCTGATGACTCGTTACTTAAAATTGTTACCGCAGGATTTGAGGGCCAGGTTGAGCAGCAGCGCCTAGCGCTGAACCAGGCTGACTTTGTGTTGCTAACGGCCTCACAAGTTCCGCTGTGGCAGAGTGTTTTGGGTGAGCCATTGTTTCAGAATGAGGGAGCACGCATCTACCACGGCAGCAAAGGCAGGCAGTGAGTTTAGGCTCGGGAGCTGGCTAATCGAGTCCCGGGTACTGACGAAGATGCCGAGAGGGGTATTGCAACCGGTGCAAGTTCATGGCAGCGAGATTGTTCGTGCAGCTGACTTGGTGGGGCAGAGTCGAGAAGCCGATGGTGTTTTGCTTACCGGCTCCGATAGTACACGTAGTACAATTGTGATACGGACGGCTGATTGTCTGCCTTTGTTACTGTTAGGGGAGAGCCAGGCGTTAGCCTTACATGTCAGCCGTAAGACGTTGGTGGCAGGATTACTAGATCAGGTGCCCACGGTGTTTGATCTCAGTGAGTTGCGAGAGGTGTATCTAGGACCGCATATTTGTCAGGAGCACTTTTCGTTCAAGTACCAGGGTGCCTCAATTATACAATTTTATAAAAAGTATCCATGGGCAGTAATACAAGAAGGGGGACTAATTCGACTGTCGTTACGCGAAGCAGTCGGTGACTACTTGAGCGACTGGAAGCACTCGTCTACCGAGATTTACGACAATACCAGCTGCACGTACCAGGCTGCTTTACTGCCTTCATACCGAAGGGCTCTGAAACAGGGGGTGGCGCTTATTACATATCTTTACACGACGTTGACAGTGGCGAAGGCTTAAGTCTATAGTTCGACGAGTTGTTTTTTAGGAGCACTAGTACTTTGAAAAAGGAGTTTGTCATGGATGCGACCGTGGTTGAAATCATCGAAGAGGAGAATGTGCTGGTCGTTAGGGTTGTGTGTTGCCGGCTAAAGCGTGAGCCACAAACTCATGCTTTTGGTAAGGTCTTGCAAGATTTAATGACAGGACGTCAGCAGCCACGTATCGTGATTAATTTTACGGCGGTTGAATTTCTGTCAGTGGTAGCGCTGGGTAAGTTAATAACACTGGCTGGTGCTACCAAACACGTGAATGGTCAGTTGCGTGTGTGTGCAATTCGGCTAGAAATTTTAGAAGTTTTTCGGATCACAAAGCTCGATAAACTTTTCAAGATTGATGACGACCTCGCAACCTCTTTGGTAATTTTGGACGGGGAAACCGCCCCAGCCTAAGATCCTCATAACGAAAGACACTCACCGGCACCTACTAGAGTAGGCCGCCGGTTTTTTTGATCATTACCAAAATGAGTGAGGCCCGCTTAATCGGGCCCACGAATTTTGAGGAATGATCAATCCCGCGCCTCCATTAAGGAGGTGCGGGATAATACCCGAAAGAGAAGCGACAAA
>JACZRJ010000006.1:4159-11587 GCA_022574795.1 Patescibacteria group bacterium
GGCACCTACGAGAGTAGGCCGACGGTTTTTTATTAATCGCCGAAAAGAGTGGGGTAGCCGTAGGCTGAGCCGCAGCGCAAACCCTTCACCCTGCAGCGAGCGAAGTTAATCGTAGGGCGCCTCAGCAGGGTTCGGGGTACCTGGTTTAACTGAGCGCGTTACTGTTTTGTAGAGGAGCCATGGAACTCAGCATTACATTGTTATTGATCTAATTTTTCTGTCAGGTAGCGCTGGCGAACGGTGCGGTAGAAGCGCTGCAGGGTGTCAAAGATCACTGGCAGCTCGAGATAATCGATCAAGATGGCGATCCAGACGACAGTCAGCGGCAAGATTGAGAGCGGCTTGGCCCCAGTAAACATAGTGATGACAATTTCATCCGTTATCCAGAGAATGTGTAGCCACTGTGAATTTAGAAAGACTAAATAGATGACACTTTTGGTGTTCCACTTAACCCTGAGCTCATTGATATAAATTAAGGAAACTGATAACAGGGTTGGCACTTCTAAGTAGTCGACCAGCACAATGATAAGTTCAGCGATCCCGCTGGGATTGAACAATGATTCACCGAGTAGACGCAGGGCAACAACATCAGTGGTTAACCAGAACAGGTGAATGAGCTGTAGCGAAAACAATATGGCTGAGATACCAATATTGAGCCCGTAGTTGCGCTCGTACCAACCCCAGAAATCTTGGCCTAACTGTTTGAGCATGGTCGATTAGGTACGCTGAAGAGCTAGGAGATGCTGCTGATACCTCTTAGCCTGGCTAGCCCAGCCAAAGGTAGCTAAGGTATGAGTTCGAGCAGTTGGGCTGGTGGTAGGGTTTTGAATGAAGGCGGTAAGCTCATGTATCCAAGCGGTAGCGTCTTCGGCGGTTAGGAGGGTGCCATTTACCCCATTTTTAATAGCGTCGGAAATTCCTTCCAGGTTGGCAGCGAAGACCGGACGCTCGCAGAGTGCGGCTTCAAGCATAGCCAGGCCAAAGCCTTCGGCGTCACCAGCAATTTTAATATTGGGCTGAATGAAGGCGTCGATGGTGTTGTACAGATGGATTAATTGTTTATCGGTGACCGTGCCTAGTAAGAAGACTTGGTTGCTAACACCGGCGTCATTGGCCGCCTCGGCGAGGGCTAATTTTTCTGGTCCCTCACCAGCAATGAGATACAAGGTATTGGCGGGAAGCTTTGGTAGCACGTGCGTAATAAACCAGCGATGCCCTTTGCGCGGTACCAAGCGTCCGACAGTCGCCACAATAACTTCATTGGTAAGTGCTCTATTCAGTAGAATTGAGAGCTGCTCACGAGGTATGGCTGGATCATAATGGCGATCGCTGACCCCGGGATGAATAATGGTTATCTGCCCGGTGACCTGCCAGGGCGCCAGGCGCGTGGCGGCATGCTGGCTAATTGGTAGGTAGAGGGCAAAGTGTTTAAAAAATAATTTGAGGTACAAGCGGTAGAATGGGCCTTGATAGCTAACGTCAAGGCCATGCACGGTTACGGCAATGGGCTTGCGATAGAGCAATTTGAGGAGCCAGCCAATTTTGGCCAGTAAGGGGTCACCGAGATGAATTACCTCTACCCTCGGTGCCATGAATAAGGCCTTGAGCATGGCGGGTACCAACCAGACGATAGATTTGAGCCGACTGGTACTAAGAGAATCTTTTGGTTTACTGCGACGGGCGATGACACTGACCGTAAGGTTAGGGAGCTGCTTCATGGCCTGAATAAGTTCCCAGCTTAACCGCTCCATACCGCCGGCATCATCTCCGTAGGCTCTGGTTATAAAGAGAATTTTCATAATTTCGTCTAGCGGCGGGTCCTGTCGCGGCTGCACGCCCAACCGGCGGTCCAGTTGGTCCGGCGACCGGGGGGCCCCCGTCGCGCCACCCGCCGATAGCTATATGAGAATAGCTTATTCCTGATTGCCATTTTTTGCGTAGGCGGCTTTACGCGCGTAGTAGACGGCTTCCTCGGCGATCACACGATTCCGGTGCAGCATGTCGGCGATCATGGAGAGGAAAAGCAATAGAATACCTACGATGATGAGGACACCCGAAACTTGGACCAGTGAGCGGTAGGGATAGGTTTGCCCAGTGTTAAGAAAATGCCAGAGCAAGAATAGTCCGCTGGCCAGGCCAACTGCTAAAACCAGGAGTCCAGGTAAGCCGAAGAAGTATTGGGGGCGATAGTCGCGAGCAGCTCGGAAAATGATCGTGGCCGACTTGATGCCATAACGCCAGAGGTTGGAAGCCACGCGGGACTTGCCGTATTCTCTCTCACCACGGGCTGAGATAGGTATCTCCATCATGGAAATATTTTTGAAGGCCAGGTCGATAAAGGTTTCCTGGGTATAGGTAAAGTGGCCGAACAGGGTCAGGCGCAGGGCGGCATCACGAGAATAGGCGCGAAAGCCACAGGAAACATCGGTAAAGTTGCGCTTGGTCAGAAAGTTGATGATCCGTACCATCCAGCGATTACCCCATTTTTTGATCGCTGGCATGCCCTCCACCAGGTCCGGTTTGGCAAAGCGAGAGGCGGTGACGAACTGCGCCTGGCCAGCCAGGATGGGAGCAATGAGCAGGGGAATATCCTGGGAGTTGAATTGATCATCGGCGTCGATATTAACGATGACATCCGCGCCTCGAGCCAGAGCTTCTTTAAGACCGGTGTGAAAGGCGGCGCCCACGCCAAGATTTTGCTGGTGGCTGACAACTGTGGCACCGGCCTGAGTGGCTAGGAGAGCAGTATCATCGGACGAGCCGTCATCGATAACGACCACGGTGGTGTTGGCAATGCCAGCCAGGTTCCGGGGAATACTGTTGATGACCCGTTGGATAGTGCGAGCTTCGTTGAGCGCGGGCACAATGATGACGAGTTTGGTGTTGGTAGCCGAAGCCCGGCCTATTTGGTAGGCCGGGCGTAGGGAGGAGGAGGTTGCTGATTTTGGTTTCATGTGGGTTTCTGGGGATTAGTTTCTTACCTACTATTGTAATGGGTTACTTAAGCAAAGAGTAACGATAATGACAACTGCAGCTATGTCAATGTGCCTTGTCATCGCGATATGTGCGCTCGTGGCGATAACGGTATTTACGGTATAGCCACGGGCTATAATCTGGTATGCTTAGCTGATGCGTTGGCGATATATCATTGTTATTACTGGGCTGGGGCTCGTGCTGGCGCAGCCTGCGTATGCTAAGCCGCTGAGTGCACGAGTCAACGAGGCCTTTAGGAGTGTCTATCTTAAGAATCCTACTCGCGCCGAGAACGTCTATTGGCTGGGGAGAGTCGTACGTGGTGATAAGGCAACGTTTGTTGCTTTGCAGGGTGCTATGTATTACCACCGGGCGCGAGGTGCCACAATAGGAGGGGTAAGCAGCTCCACGGTGAATGGGTCTAAAACTACGACTAAGGACAATAAACAAACGATGATTGTTAAGACCTTGCCTATTTTTGTTGCGGTGTATGGATCGGATCCCAGTAAGGCAGAAAAAGCCTGGTGGCGAAAGCGCATTTCTTGTAATGAGATCACCTCATTGACCCAGCTGACGAATTCGATGAAGTATCATAAAGCGAAAGGAGCTCGAAAGGGCAGGAACACAATTTGTGGTCAAGCGGCGGCGGCGGTCTCGGCAGTAGGCGGAGTGGGACGAGGACAGGTAGCTGGTATCTCGAGTCACCCGATGGGTAATCAGGTGCGCATTGGAATTTTTAAAACTGATGGTCGAGCGATACAGGTGACGGCAAACGGTACCTGGCAAATTCGTGAAGGAGCCTCAAAGATTTTGGGTACGGTGGGGAAGGATGATGTAGTGCAAATTAGTTGGTCTGATGGTAAGTATCACGTCCGTGGTTCGGGACAAAGCTTTGATACTACCAATAAGATTCGATTAGTGCCGCTTAACCAGGCCATAATGATGATTAAAAGTTATAGTGACCCGTCAGCTACGATACCGGGCAAAAATTATAATCGCTTCCGCGGGATCATCGAAATTAGGAAATGCGACAATTGTAATGAGCTCTGGGCGATTAATGACTTACGGGTCGAGTACTATCTACGTGGTTTGGCTGAAACTTCTGGCACTGGACCCGAGGAATATCTGAAGGCGCTGGGCATTGTGGCCCGGACGTATGTGCTCTACCACAAAATTGTCACTGGTGGTCGTTCACCGAATAAGGGATGGGATATAACGAACACGCCAAATGATCAGATTTATCGCGGCTATGAGTATGAAATTATAACTTCCAGGATGGCTAGTATTTTTAATAAATCTAAAGGAGTGGTGGTGACCAATGGCAGTGAAAAATTGGTCACCACGGTGTATTTCTCTGACTCGGATGGTAGGACGAGAAGTGCTAAGGACAAGTGGGGAACTGATCGGTTTCCGCACTTACAGCAATCAGTAGCTGATCCACACCATGTGGCGAGTTCGTGTCGAGGGCACTGCGTGGGGATGAGCGCGCAAGGAGCGTTTGGCTTCGCCAAGAAGGATGGTTGGAGCTTTAAGAAAATTCTGAACTACTACTATAAAGGTGTGAAATTGGTGAAGGCGTACTAGGATCTCTAGGCGTGGCTTGGCGCTGGAGTCGACGATCGATTTTTCGTTGCTGGCGTAAATATAGAATAGGAATAAAAACTAGCGTTAAGATGGTGGAGAACAGTAGCCCGGTGATGATGGTGAGGGCGATGTCGCGGAAGAACTCGTCAACGAAGATTAGTGGGGCAACACCAGCCGCGGTGGTAATAGTGGTCAGAATGACAGGGCGCAGACGTGATTCGACGGCCTGTTTTACCGCGGCGAGGGTTTCTAGACCATTTTTTCTGAGATGATTCATCCGATCTACTAGAATGATGGCGTTATTTACGACAATTCCGGTCAGGCTAACCAAGCCAATAAAGGTGGCGAAGTTAAGCTGACCGCCTGTCAGCAGCAGGCCAAAGAGGACACCGATGAGCGATAAGGGGACTGAGAGGAAGATGATCATCGGTTGGCGATATGAATTAAACTCAATGACAAGAATGATGAGGATGAGAATGACAGCGATGAACATTGAGCGGTAGAGCTCATTGAATGTTTCAACTGTTTCTTGTTGCTCACCACCTAACTCAACCTGGTAACCGAGTGGTAACTCGGTGCTGGCGAGGTGCTCTTCAATTGCCTGGGTAATTTCGTTGGGAGTTGTCGAGTCGTCAGCTTGGGCTGTCACGGTGACTGTGCGGACACCATTACGCCTACGGATAGCATCAAATGAGGTATTTAAGGAAACATCCGCCACCTCACCCAGAGTGATAGTGCCGGTGCGAGTAACGAGCGGCAGGCTAGTAAGATTACTAATAGAATTAACTGCCTCGTCTTGAGCCTTAAGACGAACTGAAATTTCATCACCGTGTTTATCTAAGAAGGTGGTTGCCTCGATACCAAAAACACTAGCGCGAAGTGTTTGGGCTACCTGCGCCGCGCTAAGATTGGCCTGCGCTAATTCAGTACGACGAAGGGCAAAGCTGAATTCTCCGGCGCTGACTCTCAGGTTACGATCAATTTCAATGGCGCCCGGGATCTCTTCGAGTTGAGCCATCAAGTTCAGAGAAATATCATCGAGTACCGCGAGATTTTCTCCAGTGACACGTAGTTCAACGGGCGGTGCAGTTGGCGGACCGGCTGAAATTTCTTCAACGATAACTTTGGCCTCAGTTACTTTTGAGAGGCGAGCGCGAAGATCAGCGGTTACTTCCAGCGAGGTGCGATCTCGTTGTTTATCAAGATTAATGAAATACGAAATCAAGTTGGCGCTGCTAGATCCGCCGCCAAGGTCGAGAGTGCTACTACTGCCAAGGTTAGCTACGTAACTAGTTACTTCAGCCGTGGCCAGCAAGGCATCCTCAATTTGCTTCGAGACCTCAATAGTTTTTTCAAGGCGCGAGCCGGGGGGCAGTTCCGCATTGATTATCATGAAATCAATATCAACGGCCGGAAAGAGGCCGGTTTTGAGTAAGCCGCTAAAGGGTAGGGCCAGACCGGCAATGAGCATGAGTACCAGGGACGAAATAAAAATGTTTTGGAAACGGCGCGAGGTCAACGCCCACTCAATGAACCTGCTGTACCTACCTTTAAACTTTTCGAAATAAACATCGAAGCGGCGCTGCTTGTTAACCGGGGGCTGGAAGGTAATTAGGGCTCGAACGGCAACTGCTGGGATGATAGCTAAGGCAACAAACAAGGAGCTAATCAATGTAGCACTGACCACAATTGGTATGGTCTTTAGGAACTGGCCAATGATGCCGGAGACCAGCACCATGGGGAAAAAGGCCGCGACGGTGGTCAACGTGCCGCCAATGAGCGGCTTTTTAAATTGATTGACTGTCTTGGCAGCATGGTCGGGCAGGTTAGCGTCGCTGGGCCGACTGTAAATGCCTTCGACGATTACAATGGCATTGTCGACAAGTAGACCAAGCGAGAGGATAAGTGAAAACAGAGAAATCCCGTTGATGCTTGTGTCGGTGATGTCGAAGACGATGAAAGACATGAAGAAGGTAAGGGGGATGGCGATGGCCGTGATTAGCGCTGCTTGCCACCCTAAGAACAACCACAAAATGGTGACGACAATTAGTAGGGTTTGCAGACCACTGCGGGTAACGTCACCCAGGGAGCGGCGAATCTCATCAGCGCGATCAGCAAAGGTCTCAATAACGAGGTACTCAGGTAATTGGGTTTGTTTGGCGGTGGTGAGCTGCTCGTTTATAGCGTCGACGATGGCAATGATATTGCCACCTGGCTTCTTCATAACTTGTAAGGAGACACTTGGGGTACTGCCCCCACTAGCTACACTCATTCGAGACTTAGTAGTGCTATCACGTAAGGTCAAGGTTATGTTGGCTAACTCGCTGAGGGGAATAACCTCTCCGCTAGGGGTGGTGATAGGAATAGCTGAGACGTCACTGACGTCGGTGAAACGAGCTTTGAGACGAAGATCGTAGGCGAATTGCTCAGTCTCAAGCGAGCCAAAGGGAGCGTTGATGTTTGCTTGGCTAATGTTGGCAACTAATTGCGAAATTGAGATGCCGAATTCTGCCAGCCGGGAGGGATCGATGGCCACGGAGATTTCTGGGGTTCGGGAACCAACAATATTTACACTGGCCACACCAGTTACGCCCTCAATCTGATCAGCTAATACTTCGGCATAGACCGTTAGTAAACGCTCATCTTCGATGCCACCAAGGCCGATGGACAAAATGGGCTCATTCGAAAAGTTAACTGCTACGACCTGTGGCGAATCACCGTCGGCGGGTAGGCCCGAAACTTTGTCGACTGCCTCGCGGAGACGGCGAAGTGAGTCATCGATATCCTCATCGGCAAAAAATTCTACAAAAATGCTTGAAATGCCAGGGCGTGACGATGATGAGACCTCCTTAACGCCGGTGAGGTTGAGCA
>JACZRJ010000120.1 GCA_022574795.1 Patescibacteria group bacterium
CAGCCCTTTCCACCCTCGGAAAGGAATAGGCTGCGACCGTGGCGCTCGGCGGCCTCGGGATTCTCGCGCGCATTGGCGAGGCTCCGCTCGGCCGGAGTCCGGTCTCGTCCGATCCGGGGCAGTCGGTTGGTCAACAAATTGACGTATTGCTGCATAGTCCGTCACCACCGCTGCCTGCGCCTGCTGCGTCAAATATAAATAGCCTGAGCTGATAATAGCTAAGATGATCAAGACGCTTGGCAAGCTCGCTAGCCAGCGCGGGCTATCATCTGCCACCAAATAATAGATTCCCGCAGCAACAATCAAGGCCAGCCAGGCCGCCAGTATTTTGAGGTAGAAATAGTACCCGTCAGGAAATATGAAAAAGAAGCTCAAAAATCCGGCACTGAGAAAGAGCGGTAGCAGCAAGTGATGTATTTCTGGCAGCTTAAGGCCTTCTTTGAAGCGAACGGTCTTCAAGATCAAAGCCATCATTAATAGGACCACTACTGCACCTAGAATCAGCCAGGGGTCATGCTTAATAAAATAGGAGCCGATGGCCGATTTAGATAATCCCTCAAGGGTGCCAAACTTCCCCAAATGATCCCCAAATACTAGCGCCAGAAATGTGCCACCGTGTCGCACGGCAAGCCACCCTACCGTCACGCCAAAAACCGCTGCCATGGCTACAACATTGCTCAGCAACCTACGCCAGCGCCTGGCAACCAGATAAGCAAGCACCAGCGGACCATAGGCAACGACCGTATATATTTTCGACAAAGCGGCCAGTCCAAAGAGTACGCCACTAAGAGCATGTTGCTCTCGCGAGTAGGCCAACATACCTAATAAAATAAGGGTTAAGGTAACGTGGATATCGCTTAAGAAGTCCGTGGTAGCCAGGACCACAAAGGAGAATAAGAACATCGTGGCAGCCAGCAGACCAACTTTTCTTGACCACCATTTTGCGGCCAGGGCATACAATACCAGCGCATCTACCGCAGTCAGCAGAATACCGAACACGTTGAAGGGCAGCCATCCAAAGCCGAACACCCGACCCATCCCCGCGTACAAATAAGGCAGCAGCGGTGGCGAAGTATAAAAAATGTCTTGATACAGCGTTAGGCCTTGGGTTAACAAATAGCCCGCGTAGACCACATGATGAGCGTCAGAAAACCGCGGCGCTAAATACCACAGGCGAAATACCAGCCAGAGCGCTATCACACCCAACAACAGGTACCACTCCCGGTGAATATGGAGAAATTGAGATTGATGAGATTGATTAGTTGTTTCACTCCGTTTCATCTCGCCAGTGTAACATGGCACGAGCAGCTCTTATCTTAGGTGTCCGCTCCGCTCACTGCGTTCATGCAGTGCATCATTCGGGCAGTCGAGCCAATGCTGCTGCCAATGACCAAAAATTGAAGCTGTGTGGCCCGGCGAGCTAGAGTCAAGGCAGTCAACGTAATTATCGTTCAGTTCCTTTTTCTTACGGAGGCACTATGCAGATATATCAACTCAAGTACCGGCGGCTCTGGCCGCCTGGTGCTCCTCTAGATACATTTTCTTGATTTCTGAAACCATACTTTACAATTTAGGTACTTATTTTGTAAAGTATACCTAGCAATATACAAGCCTATGTATATCCCTCGCCTGCTCGAGTCACAGCTTGCCAAAGCGCTAACCAACCGCAAAGTACTGCTGCTGCTCGGCGCCCGCCAAGTAGGCAAGACTACTCTGATTGAGCACATCCTCAAAACCTGCTCGGGGGAGATTTTAAACATGGACATCGAGGTTGACCGGGCGCGCCTCAGATCGGCGGCCAAGCTAGATCCTGCGCAAGCCGTCAAGAACCTAGGCGGCGATCAGGTGCTAGTTATTGACGAAGCTCAGCGCATTCGTTCAATCGGCCGCATTACCAAAGGCTGGTATGACGCTCATGTGCCCACCAAGATAATTCTGCTCGGCTCATCCAGTGCCACTCTGCTCAGCATGGCGGCGGCCGACCTGACCGGTCGGAACGAAAAGCTATGGTTAACCCCGCTGCTTTTCAGTGAGGTCCTGAGTGAGCAGAGTTGGTTCAACCGTTCACAACCACCACAGAGTCTCCACGAAGACTTCAACCAGCAAGTACGCTCATTGCTGTTGCCTCGACTGGTGTTCGGCAGCTATCCTGAAGCCTATCTCACCAGCGATCCGAGCAACTATCTCACCAACCTGAGCAGCGACTACTTACTGAAAGATATCTTTACTGCCTCACTGGTACGCTCACCTGAAGATGTGAGACGACTCCTGCTGCAGCTGGCCAGTGAGCTCGGCACCACGATCTCAATTGCTCAGCTGGCTACTCGGCTCAAACTATCGCGACAAACAGTCCAGCGCTATCTTGAATTACTCGAGGGCATTTTTGTCATCTTTCGCCTGCCGGCTTACTACACCGATCCAATTAAAGAAGTTACCAAGGGTGCCAAATACTATTTTTGGGATACTGGCGTCAAAAATGCCTTGCAACAAGAGTGGACTGTCTCAGAGAGCCGCAGCGACATCGACGTTTTGTGGGAAAATTGGTTGATTGCTGAACTGCTCAAGCGCAATCGCACCCTCTCTCTTCAGCAAGACCTCTATTTTTGGCAGTCCCGCAACGACAGCACTGTCGAGCTCGTTATCGCCCAGGGCAAAAAGCTTGTGCCGCTCAATATTCGCTTTGATCCTAGCGGCGCCAGCCCGTCCCGGAGTTTTGCCCGGACCTATAACGTCGCTCCGCAAATCGTTCACCCCAACAACTTCCTCAATTTTTTGCTCTGAAGCTCCCCGGGCTTACGCCCGGGGCATCCATCAGGATGCGTCCCGCCGCAGTGGGACGAGCGGAACCGCCCGTAGCCAGGATGCCCAGCCATCCGTCGCTCGCTTCGCGAGGCTATGGATGACACCCTCTTCGCATTCCTCCCCGACCTTACGGTCGGGGCGTCCTGCGACGGAGG
>JACZRJ010000007.1 GCA_022574795.1 Patescibacteria group bacterium
GGTTTGAAGAAAAAGCCCACGCCTACGGCAAACCGGCCTGAGCAATCAGCAGCTGATAGAAGGCCGTGGCCTTTCAAGCTTGGGGAGGCGGTGTCATTTGATGAGGTTACAATTACGTTTAATAAGAAAAAAGTTTTTATTTGGACCGGTGTTGTGATTGGTGCCTTGGTGGTGATTGGACTGATTGTTTACCTGGTGTTAGTGGCTCGCTTGGCGCAAGAATCTGAGGGGACTGATTTCTTGGGGTCACTGCCGTTGTTAGGGGAAAAGCAGCGAACAGTTAGTGGCTTGTCGGGAATGGCCTGTGAACATCCTACTCGACGTCCGATTGCAGTGATGTTGGCAGCGGACCCAATCAATCGTCCGGTCTCGGGTTTTTCGCAGGCAGATATAGTGTGGGAGCTGCCGGTGTTGGCCAGCAACGTTACTCGATTGTTGGCAGCGTATCAATGTAATGAGCCGACTGACATTGGCTCAGTTCGTTCAGCCCGGCATGACTATTTGTTTATAGCTGAAGGGATGGATGCTATTATTGCTCACTGGGGTGGCAGCTATCATGCTCTTAATCGAATTGCGGCCGGGGAGTTCAAGACAATTAATGCTCTAACTAATCCTTTTAAGGCCTACTTTAGAAAGACGCACTTGCCGTCACCGTATAATGGTTTCACCACCTATGAGCGTTTATGGAATGCTCTAGAGCAGCTAGAGTATCGAGTTGAAACTGAGTTTGAGGGCTACGACTTTAAGGATGACGTGGCCGTCGCCGCGCGGCCAGCTGGTGGCACGTTGACGATAGCCTGGCCGGGAGCTTTTCGCGTTCATTATGAGTATAATCCCGCCACAAATCGGTACGAGCGATTTTGGGCTGGCGTGAGACAGATTGACGCTGCCGATGGTGAGCAAGTGGCGCCGAGTGCAGTCATTATTATGCGAGCTACTAATGGGTTTGCGGATGGTCCTGGCGGATACAATGAGGTGGGAATCGAGGGGACCGGCCGATTGGAGGTTTATCAAGACGGCGGAGTGATTACCGGCACTTGGCATAAGAATGAACTCCGGAAAACTGATCCGGTGCAATTTCTTGATGAGTCCGGTGAGGAAATTACCTTCACTCGGGGTCAGCTTTGGGTGATGACGCCGAGCGATACCATTGAGGTTACCTGGGAGGAGCTTGAGGCTGAGCCGCAACGAAACCCTACGGATCCGACGCCAGTCATCGAGGCCTCGCCGGTTGGTAGTGGTCTACCTGGCTAGGTTGAAGCAGACCTTGTTTGTCGCTGGGAGCTGATTGATACTGAGCTGATGGCTCAGTATTTTTATGGTCCTGATGCCTATGGCGCTCGCCTGGCAATTGACGAAGTAGCAACGCAGCAGAAGAGCGCGCTGCGCTGGCTGGATTCAGATGACCTCATCGAGAAATCGCTGGCTGCTTGGGTGGGACAAAGTCGCGGATTATTTGGCGTAGAATTATTAGTCGTTCGTGATCCCTCACAATTTGCTAAATCAAGCCAGGAGAAAATCGCTGCTTCCTTAGGTCAGCTGGAGGCGGCCAGCTGTATTTTATGGGATCGGGCAGTTCCTGATAAACGATCTAAACTATATCGAACCGCCAAGAAGATCGGGCGGGAATTTTCTGAACTGACCGAGCCGCAACTAGTAGCCTGGCTGAGGCAAGAAGCCGAGGCGCGATCAGGGACGATTGATCAGGCGGCGGCGCAATTGTTGGTCGTTCGCCTCGGTTCTGATCGCTGGCGACTTCAGACCGAGTTAGAGCGATTACTGCTGCGGGATTCAATCGTTAGGCGAGAGCTTGTCGAGGATGAAATTGTGGCCCCGCCTCAAGCAGAAATATTTAGTACCCTCGAGGCGGTGGTACGAGGTGAGGCGCCAGTGGCAGTTGCCAGAGTTGAGGCGCTGCTGGCTTTGGGGGAGAGTGAGTTCTATCTGTTGTCGATGTTGGCCTATCAATATCGAACGCTGCTGGCGATTAAGCAGCAGCACGTTGGTCAGAGTAAGGCGGCGGTTGCTACGGCTACCGGGTTACACCCGTACGTGGTAGAGAAGAGTCTGCCACTAGTGCAGCGCAGCTCGGTCGGCGAGCTGCTCAGTGGACTGACGCGGATTGCCGCGACCGACTTTGCTATCAAGCAGGGAAAAGTGGACCCACGAACTGGGTTGATGATGCTAGTGCTCGGGTTGGCCCAAGCACGGTAAGGTATCCCTTGTTGGTTAGAGAAAAGGAGGGCGGCGAGGCTAGCTGCTAGCGTGGTCTTTTATTGAATTCTGGTTAGTTGGCAGTCGGCTGGAAACAAGCTTAAGCTACGGGGCGGAAATTTTGGTAATGGCTTGCTGAAGCCGTGACTTTTTTCGAGCGGCGGTATTGCGATGAATGATGTAGTGGCGGGCAGCACGATCAATATTCTTTTGGGCTGCTGGGTAACTTTTTTGGGCTGCTGCGGAATCTTTGGCAGTGATAGCATCGCGAACTGTCTTGACGCTAGCACGCATTCGTTGGCGCCAGAGGTTATTGATACGGCGGCGTTGCTGGTCATGGCGGAGAGCTTTTTTGGCTGATTGAGTTTGGGGCACAGGGCAGAGTTAGAAGTAAAAGTAGAAAAAGAAGTTTAGAGGCTAGTTAGGTGATCTAGAGTGTGGGTGAAATAGCTCTAATTAGCAAGTTATTAGAAAATAATTTTCTTAGGGGAGAGGAGGGAAGTGGTTGGTGTCACTACACCAATGCCAATACATTGACCTGAGGTACTCCAGACGGAAACGTTGCTCGCTGTGGCTACTTTTCTTTGGCTCGTTTGAGGTAATTCTATCGGCTGACCGTTGGTAAATTGTGCGACGTTATCGGGTGATATTTCCACATGATCTAAGTCACAAATTAGCTCTGTGTAGCTCATTAGGCCCCTTTTGAGGAAATCTGTGGATAACTTATCAAGAGGTAAAGCACCTTTAATGTCAAATTTACCAATGCGTAGACGGCGTAGTTGCGACACATATGCTGCTGTGTCAAGAAGTGCACCAAGATCTCTGGCTAGTGAACGGATGTAGGTGCCGGTACCACAGGTTATGTTGAGAGAAAGTTTAGGATAGCGGTATTCATTGAGGGTAATATCGCTGATCGTGATTGGTCTGGCTCTCTCCCCTATCACTGCTTGAAGTTCAGCGGTGGAGAGTCCCTGGCGGGCTAACTGATAGAGCTTTTTACCGTGGCTCTTGACGGCAGAATATACTGGCGGATGTTGGATACTCTCCCCTACGAAGTGTTGCAACGCCTTGGTCACCCTGGCTTGATCTGGCGGACGGACGGACGGCTTAGGCTCAATTGTGCCGGCAGCGTCATCGGTGCTGCTGCTGGCGCCAAGTACAAAGGTAGCCTGATATTCTTTGTCCCAAGCATGAGAGTATTCAATTAGCCTGGTGGCAGGTCCGACGACAATCAAGAGGAGCCCGGTGGCGAGAGGATCGAGGGTACCGGTGTGTCCCACCTTTGGCGTACCGTGGCCAGTTTGCCGGAGCCCGGTTAGTCTCTGCCGGCCGGCCGGGGTAGCGACGGGGGAAGTTTTTAGAGCGTCACGTATGCGTTGAACCACATCGTGGCTGGTGGGGCCCGCTGGTTTGTCGATAGCAAGAACGCCGCTGAGTTGGTTTGTCTTTGGAGTTATCTTCGCTACCATACAGGAATTGCTGCCGGATGTAGTATTAGATTTAATGATAACTATCTTATAAGGTTATGGCAAAGAAAGCTTTGGTAACTGGAATAACTGGTCAGGATGGTTCGTATTTAACCGAACTACTATTACAGAAGAAATATCAGGTTTTTGGGTTAGTGCAACGGTCAGCAACTGATCCGTTCGATAACATTCGGCATCTGCTTGATGACATTGAAATCATTGTTGGCGATTTGAGTGACTCGGGTTCATTGATCCGGGCGCTTCAGCAGTCTGACCCCGACGAGGTTTACAATCTGGCGGCGCAATCATTTGTGAAGAGCAGTTGGGATATTCCTGAGATGACAGGTGATGTTACGGGGTTGGGAGTAACGCGAATGCTTGAAGCCGTTAGAACGGTTAAGCCTCAAGCGCGTTTTTATCAGGCCAGCAGTTCTGAGATGTTTGGCCAGGTGGCCCAGACGCCGCAGCGAGAAACTACCCCCTTTCATCCCCGCAGTCCTTATGGCGTAGCTAAGGTCTACGGTCATTGGATTACGGTTAACTATCGGGAGAGCTATGATATGTTTGCTTGCTCAGGAATATTATTTAACCATGAATCACCGCGCCGAGGGTACGAATTTGTGACTCGCAAAGTGGCTAGCACGGCGGCGTATATTAAGGAGGGCTTAGCGAGCGAGCTTACTTTGGGTAATCTCGATTCAAAGCGTGATTGGGGATTTGCTGGCGATTATGTTGAGGCGATGTGGCTGATGTTACAGCAGGATGCACCAGATGATTATGTGATTGGGACTGGCGAAAATCACTCGGTGCAGGAATTATGCGAAGTGGCTTTTGGGCACCTGGGGCTGGATTGGACTAAATACGTCAAACAGGATAAGCGCTTTATGCGTCCGGCCGAAGTTGAAGTGTTGCTGTCCGATCCCAGCAAGGCCCGGAAAAATCTCAAGTGGCAGACCAAGGTTTCTTTTGAGAAATTGATCCAGATGATGGTTGATGCGGAAATGAAACGTATTGTGGAGATGCGAGCGGGAGAAGTTCCTGGGCTTCCCCGTGCCTAGGGGTCTGACCTTACAATAATTGAGATGAGTTCCGAGCAGCGAGGGAAGCGACCAGATTCGCAGCTGGTTGTTGGTTTGTTCTGTTTTGGCCGCCACTGCAACGGGGTGGCGGCCGTGGCTAGGGCAGGGTATTCATTACGAATTTGAGGTGAGCGAAGTAATCGTAATCACTGGCGGCCGAGGCTTTGTCGGTACTCATTTAGCAGTTGAGCTCAGAAAATCATGGCCCAAGGCAACGATAGTGTCCTGGGATCTACCCGAGATTGACCCCGTTAAAGACCCGGTGCCAGAGGTCACCGGCGGTCGCCACCGGCCAGCTGTCTTTAATGAGGTTGATATTACCAAGCCTGAAACCTATCAGAAATTGTTGAGTGAACTTACGCCAGACTGGGTGGTGCACCTGGCGGCTATTAGTGCTGTTTCAGGCAGCTTCAAGCAGGCTGAGTTAGTCCAACGAGTGAATGTTGAGGGCAGCCGAAGTCTTCTGGAGTCAGTGACTCAGTACAGTCCCAAGACGCGGGTATTGGTGGCGAGCAGTGCTGACATTTATGGTTCGACTAAGCAGCTGGCCTCGGGCCAGCCCATCGCTGAACTTCCCTTGAGTGAAGCTGAGCCTCGTAATCCTTATGGGGCTAGTAAATTGGCCTTGGAACAATTAATTGTCGAGGATTTTAATGATCGAGTGCTCCGGGTGCGGCCCTTTCCGCACATTGGGCCGGGGCAGCAGACAGGTTTTGTAACGGCCGACTTCGCCTCGCAAATTGCAGCCATTGAGCGCGCGGTCAAGGAGCCAGTTGTTACAGTCGGTAATCTTGAAGCCCAGCGAGATTTTACTGATGTGCGGGATGTGGTTCGAGCCTATCGTTTATTAATGGAGCACGGTTCAATCGGTGAGGTGTATCATGTTGCCAGCGGTGAAGCTTTTAGTATTCAGTACGTCTTGGATGAGTTGCTGAAGTTATCAACTGTTACTATCGAAGTGAAGCAAGACCCAGAACGAATGAGGCCGTCCGATATCCCGATGTTGGTCGGCGATGCCAGCAAGCTGAGGCAGGCGACAGGTTGGCAGCCGACCATTCCCCTAGCAGACAGTTTGCGTGATATTTTGGCGTGGTGGCGAGAGAAGGCCTAGAGCCAGAACTTTTATTGCCCAGGCCAGGAGTGGTTGAGGAGCTGATAGAGTTGGTACTCACCTACCTGGCTGATCAGTGACCAGTTAGGACGAATTACCAGGGAGGGAAATTGTTGCCGCTCGACTGGTCCGACAATAATGTAATCAGGCGTTACTTCTGGTAGCTGGGCCAGCTCATTGGTGTAGAAAGGACCAACAGCTTGTTCTCGAGGCCGGGGGTTGCCACCGTGGCTCCAGACGTGTCCACTGGAGCCAAGATATATTGGTCGGCCGGCGAGCGAGGGCGGGCTGTTGTGATACGGGGCAGTTAGGATAACGGAGCCCGGGGCAGTTTTGCGTCTGATCTCCTCAGCAAAATCTATCGTTATCCAGTTCCAGTCTTCGTAGGCTGGGGTTGTTGGTAGCATGGTTTTCAGGAGATCAACGGCTCCAGACTGAATATGACCAATGATCAACAGCACCACCAGCAAGCTAGTAAGCAGCGGGCTGATGAGCATTGGTTTTGCAGACTTGAAATGTCTTAGCGGCCGGGTCAGGAGTCTGCTGGCTAGCCAGCCAATCAGAGGCAATGAGAAAATAAGCCAAAAGAGTAGCAATTTGTAGTTGTCCCAAATCCAGGGAGCAAAGGCAAAGACGTTGACGGCGGTGAAAATAACTAAGCCGACGCTGGCAAAGAGACGAGCGAAACGTGGCCCCTGATGAAAGAGGAGGGCGATGACGGCCAGGGGCACGAGCAGGCCGGTGTTTTTCAACCAGAACCATACGGGGTTTTCTGAGCCCGCAGTCCAAAAGAGAGACAGGCGCAAGAAGGCCCCGGTTTCTACGGTATTGCTGGTCAGGTAATACAGCACGCCGGGGGTTCCGACAACCGCAGCAATAAAAAAGAATTTTCGCCATGATGAACCCGCCTGGTTGCCAGAAATACGCCACCGACGACGATCGGCCATGACCAGAGCCAGTATCATGGGTACCAGAGCGATGACGGTATGGGCGTGAGCCAGGGGAAGTAAGCCAGCCAGGAGGCCGGCGGCAGCGAAGGCGCGCGGTTTATCTTTGGCCATGCCATGGAGCAGGAGTATCAATATCGTTAGGGCAGCCGGCAAGCCGAGCAAGAAGGAACGCTGAGGTAACAGAGCCGCCATGATGATATTGGGAAAATAATAGCCAGTAACATCGTAACTAGTGCCAGCGTAATCTTGAGGCAAATGGAGCAAAAAATTGGTCACCGTACTGGGGCTAGCTTGTAGATCAGTTAGCAGATTGAGAATACCGAGGGTGCTGCCGCTGCCAATAAGTAGGACGAGGGCAATGAGCGCGGCTGTTCGGCTGCGGGTAACTACTCGGGCAAAAATGAAGAAGAGAGTAAAAAATGTCGGCAGCAGTAGCAAGGCTGGCCAGGTTATACTAGGGGCATAGGTTGCGCCGGCGATGAGGAGTACCCCGCTCAGGAAATCTATGAGAAATGGGTAGGTTAGTTTTTCCCCCGCCATGATGGGATTGGTTGGGGGGTTAGTTTGTCCTTCGGCAAAAGAGGTGACGACTGACATATGCCAGCCGAGGTCACCCCACGCGTTCAGGATATTAGTGTGTAGGCCTTGCTCGTTTTGATAGAGTAAGTTTGGGACGATTACTGAGGCGAAGACGATCGAGGTGACCAGGACTCCAAGGGTTAGTCGGTCAAAGGGCAGGGCTAGCCACGTTGGCCAAGTGTTATGAATAACCAGAGCGGTAGTGCCCAGCATCATTACGGTGGCTACCCAGAGCAGCGTGACAGTCAGCGGGGTAATGAGCGAGAGTACATAGAAGCCAGTGGCAGCTACCAGCAAGCCGCTGATAGTTCCAGTAACCAGCGCAGTTACTTGGTCCGAAAAAATGTGGAGAGCAACAATTGTGGCATAGCCTAGCAAGGCTGGGGCTAAAAGTACGAGTAGCGGTAGTAGTGTCATTTTAGAAGAGACCTGGGTTTAAAAATTGTCTGATTGTGCGGGATAATGACTCATAGTAATGAGGTCGTTAGCAAAGCAACAGCTGAATTATAGGGTTGGGTGGTGAAAAAAGTAGTATGCTGTTTTTGATCATATTCATATGGGGCAACAGGTGTGGTTAGGACGATTGCAGTGGTTGCTGAGGCACGAATATGCTGAGGTAGTTTTTATCATTATTGAGGTCAGGCTACTGCTGTTTGCGGCGAGCTTATGGCTGGCGCCGATTGGGTTGTTGGCAGGCTATAGCCTCAATGATGCGTTAATTTCTCTTTGGCAGCAGTGGGATAGCAACTGGTATGTCTCGATTGCTGAGGCGGGATATGTCAGTTGGGGTTCTCAAGCATTCTTTCCTCTATATCCACTTTTGATTCGGCTCTTGGCTTTAGTAATACCCAGCGTGCATTTTGCGGCCTTACTGGTGGCTAATGTGGCGGCGGTGTTTGGTCTGTTGGTCTTCTATCTCCTCACCAAGCGGGAGCTGGGGCCAACTGTAGCGTGGTGGTCATTGATGGCCTTGTTATTATTTCCGTCGGCAGATTTTTTTGGGGCACCGTATACCGAGAGTCTTTTTCTACTGTTGTCGGTGGGAAGCTTTTATTTGGCACGACAAGGTCGCTGGCGACTCGCTGGCATTGTCGGTGGGCTGGCTGCCTTGACTCGACTCGCCGGTCTGGTCTTGTTGCCGGCGTTACTCATTGAATATTGGTTACAGAGGCGTGAGGGAGTCCGAGCGGCGCAGCAGGTGCTGTGGCTGGCCCTTATTCCTGGTGCCTTCGGGGTATATCTGCTGCTTAATTTTCTGTCGGCTGGAAGCCCGTGGCATTTTCTGGTCTTGGAACAGAGGATCTGGAATCACCATTGGTCTTGGCCCGGGCTAGGCTTGGTGTCCTTAATTCAGCAGCCTTTGGCTGGCACACTAAGCGACATTATTGCGGATAGAATACTGTATTTGGTAGTGGCTGTGATAACAGCCGTGGCGAGCCTGGCGACTTTTTTTCGGTTGCGCCTCTCGTATGCGGTTTTCACTGGATTTACCCTTCTGATTATTTACTCGACGACGGTGTTGATCAGCTCGCCGCGGTATGTACTTGGCGCTTTCCCAGTTTTTATGATTATTGGTCAACTGCTGGCTACAACACGATTACGGTATGTGTGGTTGTTTGTATCAGCGGTACTATTGATCGTTATGCTGGGCCGTTACACCGCTGGGCTGTGGGCCTACTAGTTTCTACTGTAGTCAATCCAGTGTAGGTGCTCGAGGAGTTTAAAGAGCCAGGGTTCTTGCCAGGGGTGGTCAATTGCGTACATAGCGGAGCCAATTGAGATTGCCAGAAGCGTTAGAGCCGTAATTTTTATTAAGCGTTTATGGAAGGTATCGGCGGCCGGTAGGAGCATCAATAGCCAGAACGGTATCAGCCACATGAACCACCGCATGCTGCTGGTTCCTCCGCCGTAGTTGCGGAGCTGAAGCGGTACTTGGAGGTAGAAGATAAGCACGATGAGAGATAACACGGTGGTGATTATGGCTAGGGGTTTGAAAGGGTGCCGTGGCTTGATGAAAGCCTGATATAGACCAACGAGGCTTAGCAGCCACAGGGGAGTTAGGGAGAAAAAGCCATGATGACCGCCAAGCATATGCCAAGCGTAACGCAGCCGGGAGGGCTCACCCCGGTCTAGTAAGTAGAGGCCTGCTCCCTCCCCATTCCAGTAACTTCCGGGAAATTGGTACCACCGGTTCCATCGTCGAAGGATGAAGCTCTCCTCAGTAACCTGCAGTTCATACACTTGTTGGTTAACGGTATCGTTGAGACGCAGATACCTGCCCAGCTTTTCCACCTTGGTTTCGGCGGAGAGCTGCTGGCCTTGCTTGGCCAGGGCATCCAGAAATTCAGGAGGCAGCGGGGCGCCGCGTTGGTTGAGACTCAAGTCTCGACTGACCGTCGCTAGCAGTTTTCCTTCCGTCATGTGTAGGTAGGGTGGTAGTAAAGTATCATGGGCAGCAACGTTGGTACCGAAGGCGACCAGGACGACAAGAGTGGCAGCAGGTATAACCGTGGTTAGGGTAAAGCGTGGTGCTTTGAGCAGTAACACTATGATTAGTCCTAGTAAGAAGGCCGTGGCTGGTAGTTCCAGGGCTGCCGCTGTCGCCGCCAGGGCTCCGGCCGCATACCCATGCCAGGCCTGACGCGAATGTTGCTGCCAGATAGCCAAGCCAAAATACGTGGCTCCTAGTGTTGCCGCGGCAGCCGGCAGGTGATTATTGAGCGTGGTTGCAAAGGTGGTGAACGAGGTGCCGAAGGCGGCGGCAGTGAAGACAAATAGTTTGCCCCAATCAGATTTGCCATAACGCTCGAGCAGACGAGCGAAGAGTATCAGCCAGATGGTAAATAGTCCGCCATTGGTTATGATCAGCATTAGGCGGGCGGTGGCGAGAGGATGTTCCGCGAAAGATAGTCCGGTTAGTTGTTTGATGACCAAATATTCGCCAGCTAGGATAGTTGGTAGGAAGGTTGGTTTATCCGAATAGTAGTGAAGTTGACCGTCTCGACCAAGGTGCTGGATTCGATCGATCGTTCCCCAGCCGGGATTCAAGATAGTGTTATCGATGAGGTAGGTGCCTTCGTCACCTAGGGCACGGATAGTGTTGAAGCGGCTGACCGCGTTAGTACCGGCATACGGCGAAATGTTTATAATTCTTCCTACGACTAAGGCTAGGGCAGCGATGATAATGAGTTGATAGAATAGCTGACGCAGGTTGGCCGTAGTAGCTGGTTTAGCAGTATTCATATTTGGTTGGGATTACCTTTGAATGTACGTATCGGGCCAGGTTCGGCGAAGAGGAGGCGGGCCACTTTTGTTAGTAGCGCTAACAGAGTTTATTGAGGGCAGGTGCCATTTAGCCAGGTCAGAGTTCTTCGGATGACATAATCAAGCCGGTGTCGATACCAGGCTAGGATTAGCGCGATAAATGGTAGGGAGAAGATCAGATGATTGTTGTGAACTTCGCGGTACGTGGCAGCAGCAATAATGAGGAGCAAGGTAAAGTGGACGGCCAGTCGTCGGTGGGGGATTGGTTGGTGAAAGTTTATCAGCAAGAAGAGTAGCGCCGAGGCCAGAAAAACAGCTGAGGGTATGAAGTGAAGTGAGTTTGGTAGGATTGCTTGGAGGCTGGTTGAATCAGGTGATTTGATCAGGACGTGGGTAAAGACATTTGCGATGAAGGCGTTGGTATCCCAAATCAGGAACGGGATAATGGGCAATAAGCCTACGCTGACACCGCCAAAAAAGCGCCAGTTAGGTCGGCGACGAATAAACAGCCAGATAAAGAAAATAGCTGGCGCAAATTTGGCTGAGAGTGATAAGCCAGCGAGCAGACCGGCCAGCAGCCAGAGCCGTCGGCGGGTGCTCAGGAGCGCTGCCAGGAGCAGCATGGTGGGCAAAATGTCGATGACAGTTGCCCTGAAAATTTCATCCAAAAAAAGATTGTGGGCCAGCAGGGCCGTAACGGCGAAAAGTAAGGTGGCCAGGTTTTGGCGGCTTAGTTTCTTGGTGTTGAGGGCTAGTAGTCCCAGGGCGATAACAGCTAGGGCGGTGTAGACTAGAGCAGACAGTTTGAGGCCAAGTGGTGAGCTGATAGCGTTGAGGCCAAAG